>JAISBX010000047.1 GCA_031265965.1 Oscillospiraceae bacterium
AGCGGTATGGCGGCGTATTTCACTATGTCCATAGTGCTGATATTCTTTTTGTCGAGGGGAAAGGCGCGCGTCATATTGCTTATCACGCACATCCTGTGGGTGATAGCCTGCTACGCGGCGTCGTCCGTGCCGCCGTTCGACGCGCTCGTGGCGGAGCTCGGCGGCGGCGCGCAGTATATCGACAACATACAGTCGTTTGTCGTGGCGGGATTTTTTGTGGCGTCGATCATCGCGTTTCAGGATAGGATATTCCGGAACGAAAAGCAGAAGCTCGATATGCTGCTCAATTCCATGAACGCGATGGCGGTCTCGCTGCTCGACCTGAACATCGACGATCCCGAGGAGGCGCTGCGCAAGAGCATGGCGCTGCTCGCGCGCAACATCGGCGCGGACCGCATAAGCATTTGGAAAAACGAGTTCAGGGACGGCGAGCTTTGCTTTGTTCACCAGATATCCGAGACGGCGGAGACGGCGGAGACGGAGAAGGGCGGCGACGAGCCGTATGTGCGGACAAAGATCGACGAGGGCGAAGCCGACGCGTTCCCCTACAGTCAGACGCTTCCGGAGTGGGTGGAGCCGCTGTCGGCCGGACGCAGCATAAACATGACGGTCGGAGAGTTCCCCGAGACGGAGCGGGAGTTTCTCGGCCTATTCGACGTACAGGCGTTTTTTATAGCTCCCGTGATATACGACGGCGAGTTCTGGGGCACCGTGACTTTCGACAACTGCCACACCAACATAAAATTCACGCCCGACGAGGAGCGGATAATATACCCCGGCGCGCTCCTGATCGCCAACGCCATGATACGCAACCAGATGATGCTCGATCTGTCTCACGCGCGGAGCGAGGCGGAATCCGCTTCGAGGGCGAAGAGCGACTTTTTATCCAACATGAGCCACGAGATACGCACGCCTATGAACGCGATAATAGGCATGACCTCCATAGGCGTGAACGCGCCGAATTCCGAGCGGAAGGACTACGCGTTCGAGAAGATCGGGGACGCGTCGGCGCATTTGCTCGGCGTTATCAACGACATTCTGGATATGAGCAAGATAGAGGCGAACAAGCTCGAGCTGTCGTACGCCGAGTTCGTTTTCGAGAAAGTGCTTCAGAAGATAGTCGCTGTCAACAATTTCCGTATCGACGAGAAGAAGCAGAATTTCACCGTGCGCATCGACGACTGTATCCCGCGCGCGCTCATAGGCGACGACCAGAGGCTGACGCAGGTGATAACGAATCTCATCTCCAACGCGGTAAAATTTACGCCCGAGGGCGGCGACATACGTCTGGACGCGAGTCTCGTGGCCGAAAAGGGCAGGCGGTGCACGATACAGATAAGCATAACGGACACGGGTATAGGCATAAGCGAGGAACAGCAGTCGCACCTGTTCACGTCGTTCCAGCAAGCGGAGGCGGGCACGTCGCGCAAATTCGGGGGCACCGGGCTGGGGCTCGCCATATCAAAGCGCATCGTGGAGATGATGGGCGGGCGCATATGGATAGAATCGGAGCCGGGGCACGGCTCCACGTTCGCGTTTACCGTAGAGGTCGAACGCGGCGGCGACGAGCGCCAAGGCCAGCCGGGGGCGGGCGTCAACTGGGACAACCTGCGCTTTCTGGCGGTGGACGACGCGCCGGACGTGCTGGAGTATTTTGAGGAGTTCGCCAGAAGGGCCGGAGTCACCTGCGACACGGCGTCAAGCGGCGAGGAGGCGTGCGAGGTGATCGAGCGGCGCGGCGGCGGCGCCTTCGACATCTGCTTTGTGGACTGGAAGATGCCGGGCATGGACGGCATGGAGCTGACGCGCCGGATAAAGGCCGCGCGTAACGGCAACGCGGCCGTCGTCCTTATATCCTCCGCCGACTGGAGCTCTATAGAGGCGGAGGGCAGGCGCGCCGGAGTGGACAAGTTCCTCTCCAAGCCGCTGTTCCCGTCCGCCATAACGGACTGCGTGAACGAGTGCCTCGGCGTCGGCGGGAGTCTCGCCGATTCGGACGCCGAGACCGCCGCCGGGGACGATTTCTCGGGCCGCTGCGTGCTGCTTGCCGAGGATGTGGAGATAAACCGCGAAATCGTGCTGGCGCTGCTGGAGCCGACGAACCTGCGCATAGAGTGCGCGGAAAACGGAGCGGAGGCGGTGAGGATGTTCACCGCCGCGCCGGAGCGCTACGACATGATATTCATGGACGTCCAGATGCCGGAGATGGACGGGTACGAGGCCGCGCGCAGCATACGCGCGCTCGGCACGCCCCGCGCGGCTACCGTCCCGATAATGGCGATGACAGCGAACGTGTTCCGCGAGGATATAGAAAAATGCCTCGAAGCGGGCATGAACGGGCACCTCGGCAAGCCGCTGGACATAAACGAGGTCCTCGCGGTGCTCAGAAGCGCGCTCACGTGAAAAAGCGCCGGAAAATTCCCGCGTAAAATTTCCTGAAAAATTTTTCTTTACAAATGAAAATATTCTGCTATAATAGCTTTCGCGCGGCGCACACGGGGGTGTAGCTCAGTTGGGAGAGCGTACGGTTCGCATCCGTAAGGTCGAGAGTTCGAATCTCTTCATCTCCACCACATGTTTTTATACGAACCACTAATGTAAGTATATGCTTTCATACAGGGGTGTTTCTACTTGCGGTATCACTCGGCAAAGGTGATTAGCTGAAAGAGGGTGACAGCGGTGAAGAGGTGTGTTAAATGCGGGAAAATCCAAGTATTTTCCAAGTTGAACAGTGCGGGACTATGTTTTAAATGCGAGTTGCACGAACTTGAAACAAAAAAGCATATTGAGTTGAGCAATGCCCGCGAGTTTATTACTTCAATTCTAGCCGAATGCGAAAAACTTCCGAAAGATAGTATTTTGATATCGAGCAGCACGACGACAGAAACGCTGGAAGAATATGAAAAAGCTTGCGGAACCATTCTTACCGAGTTGCAAAAATGGACATCATATCCCGGATTTGTCGAGGCGTTTCGTGAGGGGTTAGTGTTAGATGAACATATTAGCAATTGTTACAAGCACAGATATTTGCCATTTTCCACCATTGAAGAATCAGAGATAGACGCGAAAGGTGTAGGCGATATTATTGTAAAGTTTCTTGACGATGTAGAGAAAAGAAAATCACTGTGCTGGGCCGTGAAGCGTGAAGCGGAACTACGTGCGATCGAACAAACGAGAAAAGAGCAAGAAGCAAAACGACGCAAAGCCGAACAGTCAAAGGCGGCGGCAGCGCCAAGAATATCTACCTCCGCAAGTGAGATTATGCCGATGAGCTACATGGGTAAACCGATTGCGTATCATTATGAAAAAGTAAAGGTCGTCATACTTTCCGGGCAGGAACCGGATTTCAAATCCCTAAATCCCGGTGATATCGTACAATTTGCTCAAGAGCAGACTAACTCACACGATAAAAATGCCGTCGTAGTTGAGTCAGGAAGCCGTAAACTCGGGTATCTATATAAAGGTAAAATGCAGGATATGGTAAACGATTTTATCAATAAAGACGATGCGATACTGTCGCATATTGATTCAATTGATGATGACAACGGCAAAATTACTGTATATATCGCTTTTTACCGGAAAAAGTTGTAGCTGTGCCCGCCTCTCATCACGCCGTCTCTATCCCGGCCGCTTTTTGCAGTCCGAGCTTGGTTATGGCGTCCTCGCGCATCTTGTACTTTAATATTTTGCCGGCGGCGTTCATCGGGAAGTCGGCGGCGAAATCCACATAGCTCGGGACCTTGTGCTTTGCCATATTCTCGCGCACGAAGCCCTTCACCTCGTCGGCTGTCATGGCCTCGCCCTCTTTGACTACTACGACGGCCATGATCTCCTCGCCGTATTGCTCCGAGGGGACGCCTATCACCTGCACGTCGCGCACCTTGGGGTGAGTGTAGATGAACTCCTCTATCTCCTTTGGATAGATGTTCTCCCCGCCGCGTATTATCATGTCCTTCAGGCGCCCGGTTATCTTATAATAACCCTCCGGCGTCCTGCGCGCTATGTCGCCCGTGTGGAGCCAGCCCTCGCCGTCGATGGCGGAGGACGTTGCGCCGGGCATCTTGTAGTAGCCCTTCATGATGTTATAGCCGCGCGCGACGAACTCGCCGTCGGAATCGTCCGGAAGGTCTGAGTACGATTCGGGATCGACTATCTTGTTCTCCACTCCGGGCAGATTCTTGCCCACCGTGGCCACGCGCAGCTCCTGCGAGTCGTCCGTGCTGGACATTGTGCAGCCCGGCGACGACTCGGTTTGCCCGAAGACTATCGTTATCTCCGACATGTTCATCTTGTCCACCACGTCGCGCATGACGGGGATGGGGCACGGGCTGCCGGCCATTATGCCCGTGCGCATATATTTGAAGTCGGCGGGGTCGAAATCTGGGTGCTCGAGCATGGCGATGAACATAGTCGGAACGCCGTGGAACGCCGTTATGCGTTCGTGGCGTATGCAGCGGAGCGCCGCCTTTGGCGAGAAGTACGGCAGCGGCGACATCGTAACGCCGTGCGTGACGGACGCGGTCATGGCGAGCACCATGCCGAAGCAATGGAACATGGGCACGTGGATCATCATGCGGTCGGCCGTGGACAAGTCCATCCTGTCGCCTATGCACTTGCCGTTGTTGACTATATTGCGGTGCGTCAGCATCACGCCCTTGGGATAGCCCGTCGTGCCGGACGTGTACTGCATATTGCACACGTCGTCGGGGTCTATCTCCGCCTCGCGCCTGTACACCTCGGACACCGGAACAAACGACGCCAGCGACAGCGCGTCGGCCCACGTCAGGCAGCCGGGGCGGCGCGACGAGGCGTTTATTATGTGCCGCAAAAACGGCAGCCTGCTGCAGTGGAGCGGCTTGCGGGGATCCGAGTAGTCGAGTTCGGGGCAGAGCGCCGCCATGATCCCGGCGTAATCTGAGTCCCTGTACCCGTCTATCATAACGAGCGTGTGTACGTCCGCTTGGCGCAGCAGGTATTCCGCCTCGCGTATCTTGTAAGCGGTGTTCACCGTTACGAGCACGGCGCCTATCTTGACCGAGGCCCAGAAGGTCATGTACCACTGCGGCACGTTAGTCGCCCATATCGCGACCTTCATGCCGGGCCGCACCCCGAGCGCGATCAGCGCGCGCGCGAAGCCGTCCACGTCGTCCCTGAATTGACTGTAGGTGCGCGTGTAGTCGAGCGTCGGGTAGCGGAACGCGTAATTGTCCGGATAAGCTTCGGCGACGCGGTCGAGCATACGTGAAAACGTCGTGTCGATCAGCGCCTCTTTCTCCCAGAGATGGACGCCGGCGCCCGTTTTGCTCGTGAACGGCCCGCCCGCCGCGGCTTCCTCGAGCGATTTGAACGCCCCGCCCTCGCGCCCGGAGGACATCAGCGCGGTCAGCGTACGGTGGTCTTCCCGTGAGCACTCCACGGCGGCCTTGTAGTCGATAGAGCGGAGCGCAAGCATGAAATCGCTTATTGGCAGCCGCCCGGCGTCGCGTATACGCGCGTGCCGGACGTATCCCCCGAGCTCGCGTATAGTGGCGTCGGCGGAGAGTCCCGCGTCGTACGTTGCGTTCATGTCCCAGAGAGCCGCGAGATTGTCGCTCGCGTACATATCGAGCAGGCCGGTGAGCGCGCCGATGTCGGCGTAGCGCCCGCGCGTCTCTATGAGAAGCGTCACGCGCCGCGCGGACGCCTCCGCGAGCAGCTTGTCTATCACGTTGCGCAGACAGGTCTCGTC
>JAISBX010000057.1 GCA_031265965.1 Oscillospiraceae bacterium
CTTGTATTGTTAGATTAAATGCTGTATACTCTCTTCATTATTTGTGTGCGCGCGGATTTTGCTGCCGCGCGGGAGAGGAGAGAGTGTTATGTCAGGTTGGAAGGGAAAGACGGCGTTTATAACCGGCGGGGCGAGCGGACTCGGACTGTCTATCGCGAAGCAGGCGGCTAAAGAGGGGATGAAGGTCGTTCTGGCGGATCTGCGCCAGTCGGCGCTTGACGAGGCGCTGCCGTGGTTCGAGGTGAACGGGGCTGAGGCCATGGGCGTCTGCTTCAGCGTAACGGATCGCGGCGCGTTCGAGAAAGCGGCCGCGGCGGCCGCGGCGAAATTCGGGAATATCCACCTTCTCTGCAACAACGCGGGCATAGGCTGCGCCGCCGGGCCGCTGTGGGAGAGGTCGTACAAGGACACGGATATGGCGATCGACGTAAATTTGAAGAGCGTGCTAAACGGCATACAGGCCGTTGTGCCGGGAATGATCAGCCACGGCGAGGGCGGGCATATCGTCAACACGTCGTCGAAGAACGGGCTCCTGCCGCCGGCTACGCTGGGGCTGTACAACCTCACCAAGGGCGCTGTAGTCTCCCTGACGGAGACGCTTGCCGCCGAGCTTCCGGACGGATACGGCGCGAGCGTTTTTTGCCCCGGCCCGTTCAAGACCGATCTGGGCAGGTCGTCGTTCGAAGTGCCGGCGCTGCTCAACGGAGAGGCGCCAGCGGCGCCTCCTCCGCCACCTCCCCCGCCGCCACTGGACTTGGACGACGATTTGGACTTTGAGTCGATGCGCCGCCGGGAACTCGACGCCGACGTGGCGGGCAAGCTGGTGTTCCGCGGCATAAAACGCGGAGATTTGTACATTATAACGCACTCCGAATTCTACGAGGGCGTAAAAGCGCGCTACGACGCCGTGCTCCGCGCCTTTCCGAAGACGCCCCCGAACGAGGCCTTCAAGCGCACCGCGTCTTTTCTGGTGTACAACCCGGTATTCGCAAGACAGAGGGAATACATATAGAGCTCGGTTGGGGGAAGTAAGGATATGATAAGTATTGCCGTACTCGGCTTCGGGGTCGTGGGGTCGGGGGTCGCCGAGTTGATAGAGACAAACGCGGCGCGGATCGCCCGGGGCGCTAACGACGGGGTGCGCGTCAAGTATATCGTCGATATACGCGATTTCCCTGACAGCGCGTACGGCGGGCTGCTTATAAAGGATTTCTCGGTCGTCGAGCGTGACCCCGAGGTCACTATCGTCGTGGAGACGATCGGAGGCGCCGGGGTCGCGCTCGACTTCACGCGGCGGTGTCTGCGCGCGGGCAAGAGCGTCGTGACGTCGAACAAGGAGCTCGTGGCGTCGCACGGGTACGAGCTGCTTACGATTGCGCGCGAGATGAACGTCAACTACCTGTTTGAGGCGAGCGTGGGAGGCGGCATACCCATCCTGCGGCCGATAACGCAGTGCCTCGCCGCCAACGAGATAAGCGAGATATTCGGCATTTTGAACGGGACTACAAATTACGTGCTCACGAGAATGATAAAGGAAGGCGAATCGCAGGGCTACGCGCTTCGTCAGGCCAGCGAGAAGGGGTACGCTGAGTCGAATCCGTCCGACGACATCGACGGACACGACGCGTGCCGCAAGATATGTATATTGGCGGCGCTCTGCTTCGGACGCCATGTCTACCCCGAGTATGTCAGCACGGAGGGAATAGGCGGAGTGTCGCTCGACGACGCGGGCTACGCCGGGCGCATAGGCTACAAGATAAAGCTGCTGGGGCGGGCGTTTCTGGCGCCGGACAACAAGATAGCCGCGTACGTGGCGCCCCACCTCATATCCGAGGACAAGCTGCTGTCGAACGTGGACGGCGTTATGAACGGAATAATCGTGCGTGGCAACGCCATAGGCGAGGTGTTGTTCTACGGCGCGGGCGCGGGCAAGCTCCCCACGGCGAGCGCCATCGTCGCCGATGTGATAGACGCGGCTAAACACAAAAGCGCCAGAAAACTCATAGGATGGGAGGCAGGCTCACCGGACGGTATGTACGACATCGAGCTGATGGAGACGCCGTGGTACGTCAGGACCTCCGCCTCGCGCGAGGACGTCACGCGCGCTTTCGGCTTAAGGGAAGTGACCGTGATAAGCGCTCCGGGCAGCGCCGAGACCGCGTTCACCACACCGGCGATGAGCGGCAGGACCATAGCGTCGAAGATGAAGAGTCTGGCGGTACTGTCTCAATATAGAATCATCAATTGAAAATGAAAAGGCAAGGTTTTTATGGCGTTTATTGTGCAAAAATTCGGGGGAAGCTCCGTAGCGGACGCGGATAGGATACGGCGCGTCGCGGGTATCATCGCCGATACATATATCGACGGCAACGACGTTGTGGCAGTGCTCTCCGCGCAGGGGGACACGACGGACGACCTCATAAAAAAGGCGGCGGAGATAAACGCGTCTCCGTCACGGCGCGAGATGGATATGCTGCTGTCTACCGGAGAGCAGATTTCAATAGCGCTCATGGCGATGGCTCTGGAGAAGATGGGGCTGCCCGTCGTGTCGCTCACGGGATGGCAGTTAGGTCTGCGCACCGACACGGACTACGGGAGCGCGCGCATAAAAAAAATCGACGGCGCCAGAATAAGAGCGGAGCTCGACAGGCGCAGGATCGTGCTCGCTGCGGGTTTTCAGGGCATAAACAAGTACGACGACATAACGACGCTCGGGCGCGGCGGCTCGGACACGACAGCCGTTGCGATAGCGGCCGAACTGGGCGCCGAGCTGTGCCAGATATTCACCGACGTCGAGGGCGTGTACACGTGCGATCCGCGAAAGGTAAAAAACGCGCGCAAGCTCGAGGAGATAACATACGACGAGATGCTCGAATTGGCGTCACTGGGGGCGCAGGTGCTGCACAACCGGTCAGTCGAGATGGCAAAGCGGTACGGCGTCAATTTAGAGGTCCTGTCCAGCTTCGTCAGAAAGCCCGGCACAAGGGTCAGGGAGGTTGTTAATAAAGTGGAACAAACAAAGATAAGCGGCATAGCGAAAGACACGAACGTCGCGCGCATAGCGCTGCTCGGGTTGAGCGACACTCCGGGCGTGGCGTTCAAGGTGTTCAGAGTGCTGGCAAAGGCGAAAATCAACGTCGATATAATACTCCAATCGATAGGGCGCGACAACACGAAAGACATCAGCTTCACCATCACGCGCGGCGACATGGAGGCGGCGCGCGACGCGCTTGTGGAAAATCGCGCCTCCATCGGCTTCACGGATATCAGCGTCTCCGACGCCGTGGCGAAGGTGAGCATAGTAGGCGCCGGCATGATGTCGTCGTCCGGCATAGCGGCCCTGATGTTCGAGGCTCTGTACGACGCAAAGGTGAACATAAGCATGATCTCCACAAGCGAGATCAAGGTCTCGGTTCTAGTAGACGAAAACGACGCCGACCGCGCCATGCAGTTCATACACGATAAGTTTTTTTGATGGTGGCGCGCCTGGCGAGATTCGAACTCACGACCCCCCGCTTAGGAGGCGGGTGCTCTATCCACTGAGCTACAGGCGCACGCGTATTTACGAAGCGTATTCTACCTCATAGCGGCGCGTGTGTCAAGGCACCGAAAACCTGCCATTTTTATTATTTGACAACTACGATTTTACGTGTTATCATGCACTGTAAATTTAGAACATAGGAGTTGCCGATATGAAAAAGACTTCACCGCTGCCGTCCATCATCGGATGCCTCGTTATCCAGCTATGCGTTGGGATACTGTATCTGTGGAGCGTGTTCCGCAAAGACTTCCCGGCGGTATACGCCCTCGCCGGCGACTCGACGATACCCGGCATGATAACGTCGTATATGCTGTTTTCGTTCGTCATAGGCAACTTCATCGGAGGCTTTGTAAACGACAAAAAGGGTCCAAAGTTCACGGCTGTAATCGGCGTGGTCATGTTCGCGGCCGGCGTCGGGGCGACAGGGCTGCTCAACAGGGACAGCGTGGGGCTCATCGTGCTCACATACTGCGTGATAGGCGGCCTGGGCTCCGGCATAGCCTATGGCGCGTGCATAAGCTGCGTGCAGAAGTGGCTCCCCCACAGGCGCGGGCTCGCCTCTGGGCTCGCGGTGTCGGCGTTCGGCTTCTCCACCGTCGTGTTCGCGCCCGTCGCGAACCGCCTTATCGACGCGTTCCGCGATGCGGGCTCCGGCATAGCGAACTTTAGCCCCGTGTTCTTCATTCTGGCGGGGGTGTTCTTCGCGTTGGGGATCGCCGCCTGCTTTTTTGTCCGTCTGCCGGACAAAAAATACTTAGGCTCGCTCCCCAAGCCGGCTTCAAACGCCAAAATAGTGTCGTCCACGCGCGATTACACCCTCGCGCAGGCCGCCGGTACGGCGCCGTTCTGGCTCATCTTCCTGTACATATTCTTCATAAACGGCACTTGGAACCTCACATCGCCCCTCATTGCCACTCTGGGCGAAAACGAGCGCGGGCTGTCTAATGCGCTCGCCGTCTTCGCCGTATCGTTCACAGGCGTCACAAATTCGGCCGGCCGGCTCATTATGGCGGCTGTCTCCGACAGGATAGGGCGCGTCGCGGCGTCGCTGATCCTCTGCGGCGTCACGCTCGTGGGCGCGATATTCATGACGTTTATAGCCGGGATCCCCTATATTGTCACCGTGGCCGTGATAGCATTTGCCTACGGCGGGCCCTCGGCTATCAACGCCGCCGTCAGCACGGACTTCTTCGGGCCGAAAAACTCCGGCACAAACTACGGCGTCGTCATGATGGGCCTCGGCGTGTCCTCCGTGTTCTTCAATATGATCTCTAACACGGTGCTAAAGCGCAACCCCATACCCACGTTTATAATGGGCGGCGTTACCGCCGTGCTCGCGGCCGTATGCATGCTCGTGATCAGCCGCTACCTCGCAAAAATAAAGCGCGGCGAAAAGCTGTAGGGCACCTATCGCAGCAGATCCGCTATGGAATCCACCGTGACGCTCGCCGTTATGCCGGACTCCGCGTACATCTCGCGCGTCGTCTCGCCGGAGAACACTAGGACTGACATCGCGCCGCAGTTGGCGGCGAGCTGGATGTCCGTATACAGCCTGTCGCCCAGTATCACAATATCGTCAAAATTGCCGTCCGCAGCGACGGTCTCCGCCAATATCGATGGGTTAGGCTTGCCAAATGTCGCGAGCGGCATCTTGCCCGTCGTGAGCCTGATGAGCTCCATGAAGCTGCCGACGTCCGGTATGGAGTACCCTAGCTCCGTCGGGCAGACTATGTCGATGTGCGTCGCGTAGTACGGGACGCCCTCGTGCAGCAGCCGCGTTATATTCTGGAATTTCTCATACGTGACGGTCTTGTCGAACGCGAGCAGGACGGCCTGCGGGCGCGCTTCTTCAAAACGCAGCCCGAGCCGCGCCAGATACCGCCCCACCTCGGGCATGGCCGCCCAATACACGCTCTCGTAGCCGAGGGACTTGAAGCTGCGCGCGCAAGCGTCGAGGGGCGTTATCACGCGTATACGCTCCGCGTCGAGCCCGTAGGAGCGCAGCTGCCGGGTACACATATCCGGCGTCTTCGACGTGTTGTTCGTCAAGATGTACACCTCGCGCCCGCCGAGAAGCAGCGCGTTTATGAACTCGGCCGCGCCGTCTATCAGCTTAGGGCCGAGCGCTATTGTGCCGTCTATGTCGAATATGAACTTTTTTTTGCCCGCGAATCTCTCAAACATATCTCCCACTGCGTCACACCTCCGCGTCGCGCCCGCGTAGCAGGCCGCTCAGACGCTGGAGCGTGAGCCGGGCGCGCACGAACGGCGAGAGCATGAGGCTGTCGCCGCGTATGCTCCCGCGCAGCCCTATCTCCTCGAGCGCCGTCTTGCAGCCGGCGTCCGCCATCTGCCCCGCGAGCTCTGCGGGGCTGGGCAGGGACTCCACTATGCCGCGTATCTCCGGCA
>JAISBX010000058.1 GCA_031265965.1 Oscillospiraceae bacterium
TCAGGGCGTGACGGTGAGCTGGATATTGCCGCCGTCGTCGGATATCTTCACGCGGTCGCCGCTCTTTATGCTGCCGTCGAGCAGCTTTTCGGCGGCGGCGTCCTCCACGGCGTTCTGTATCGCGCGCCTGAGCGGTCTGGCGCCGTACACGGGGTCGAACCCCTTTTCGGAGAGGCTGTCGAGCGCCGAGGCCTCCACGGTGATCTCTATGCCCATCGCGCCTATCCTGTCCTTTACCGTGCCGAGCATTTTTTCGCTTATCTTTCTTATGTCGTCGCGGGTGAGCTGGCGGAATACGATAGTCTCGTCTATCCTGTTGAGGAACTCGGGCTTGAATACCTTTTTGAGCTCCGCCATGACCGTCTCCTTGATCTCGTCGAAGCCGCCGGAGCTGTCCTGTCCGGGAGCGAAGCCGAGCTTTGTGCGCTTTTCGGTAATGTTTCGCGCGCCGGCGTTTGAGGTCATGACGATGACGGTGTTCCTGAAATCCACCCTGCGCCCCTGCGAGTCGGTGAGAATTCCGTCCTCCATTATCTGGAGCATGATGTTGAACACGTCCTCGTGCGCTTTTTCTATCTCGTCGAACAGCAGGACGGAGTAGGGCTTGCGGCGCACCTTCTCGGTGAGCTGGCCGCCGTCGTCATAGCCGACATAGCCCGGGGGCGATCCGATGAGCTTTGATACGGTGTGTTTTTCCATATACTCAGACATATCTATGCGGAGCATGGAGTTCTCGTCGCCGAACATTGCCTCCGCGAGCGCTTTGCACAGCTCGGTCTTGCCGACGCCTGTCGGGCCGAGGAACAGGAACGAGCCTATCGGGCGCTTGGGATCCTTGAGACCGACTCTGCCGCGGCGTATGGCTCGCGCGACGGCGCCGACAGCCTCGTCCTGCCCGATAACGCGTCTGTGCAGCACCTCCTCCAGCTTCAGGAGCCGTTCGCTCTCGTCCTCCGTTATGCTCGTTACAGGTATTCCCGTCCAGCCGGACACTACGGCCGCGATGTCCTCGGCGGTCACGCCCGCGCCGTCCCCGGTGCGCACGTTCTCCCAGTTGCGGCGGGCGCCGTCTATCTCCGCGTCGAGCTCCCGCTCGTTGTCGCGCAGCCGCGCCGCCTTCTCGAAGTCCTGGCTCTTTACGGCCGACTCCTTCTCGTTCGCCAGCTCCTCTTTTTTCGCCTCGAGCGCCTGAATGTCGGGCGGCAGTTTTAATTTGTTCATGCGGACGCGGGAGGCCGCCTCGTCTATGAGGTCTATCGCCTTGTCCGGCAGGTATCTGTCGTTTATATAGCGGCTCGACATGCTCACCGCCGCCTCGACGGCCTCGTCGGTGATCTTCAGCTTGTGGTGCGCCTCGTACTTATCGCGCAGTCCCTTCAGTATCTGCACGGATTCCTCCTGAGTAGGCTCGTTGATAGTGACGGGCTGGAACCTGCGTTCGAGCGCCGCGTCCTTCTCTATATACTTTCTGTACTCGTTGAGCGTCGTGGCGCCTATCACCTGTATCTCGCCGCGCCCCAGAGCGGGCTTTATGATGTTTGCCGCGTCTACCGCGCCCTCCGCCGCGCCGGCGCCTATTATAGTGTGCAGCTCGTCTACCATGAGTATCACGTTGCCCGCCTTCTGAATCTCGTCGAGGGCGGACTTGATGCGCTCCTCAAAGTCGCCTCTGTACCGCGTGCCCGCGAGCATTCCCGACAGGTCGAGCGCCACGACGCGCTTGTCGCTCAGCGTCTCGGGGACGTCGCCGGATATTATGCGCTGGGCGAGCCCCTCGGCTATAGCCGTCTTGCCGACGCCCGGCTCGCCTATAAGCACGGGGTTGTTCTTCGTCCTGCGCGAGAGTATTTGGATCACGCGCGCTATCTCCTCGTCGCGTCCTACGACGGGGTCCAGAGCGCCCGTGTCGGCCATCTCTGTCAGGTCGCGGCTGAACTGGTCGAGCGTGTTCGTATTGCCGCGGCGCACGACGCGCCCCGCGCCGGCCGGCTGCCTCGGGTCGTACTTCCCGCTGCCGAACACGTTCAGTATCTCCGTGTACATTTTGTTGAGGTCGCCGCCCGCCGACATTATCAGCTTCGACGCGGCGCTGTCGTACTCGCGCAACGTCCCCAAAAGCAGGTGCTCCACGCCTATGAAGCCGTGCCCGAGCCTGTTTGCCTCCAGAGTGGATATCTCGATTATACGTTTCGCGCGGGGCGTGAGTCCCTGCGGGGGTATCTCGCCGCGCGAGCCGCGGCCTATGCGCCTGACGATCAGCTCGCGTATCATGTCGGCGTCCAGCCCCGCTTGGCGCAGGACCTTCGCCGCCGTGCTCCCGCTTTCGCGGGCCATTGCCAGAAGTATATGCTCGCTCCCCACATATCCGTGCCCCAGCTCGCTTGCGGCCGCGTTAGCCAGCTCAAACACTTTTTTGGCGCCCTGTGTAAATCTGTCCTCATTGTATCTCATTTGCGTTACCCCCGTTCATTAGCAGTCGAATGATTTTATTTTGTCGCGTATCTGCGCGGCTGTCTCGAAGTCCTCGCTCTGCGCCGCCTGCGCCATCTGCTCGCGCAGCTTGTTGATCTCCAGTTGTTTTTTCAGCGTGTCGTCCAGTCCGGCGGGAGCGCCGTCCTCACCGGCGACGTGTCCGTGCGCGATGTTCGCGTGCGGCCCGCCGGGCGCGGCCGGCGAAAATCCCGGTACGACGAACGCGGGCAGCACCACGCCGAAGCTGCCTGATGGGACCGGGCCGCGGGCGTCTCCAAAGAGGCCGCCGAACGGCGAGGCGGGCGCTCCGCCTCCCATAAGTCCCCCGAGCGGAGCGGCGCCGCTTCCGTCCCCTAAGAAGTCGCGCAGGATGCTTCCGAGCATTCCGCCCCCGGTGAGCGCGTCCGTATAACCCAGCTTCGCCGCGCACTCCGAGCACAGGTGGCGCTCCGTCACCGTACCGTTTATATTAGAGGTGTAGTGGAAAGTGGTCTCGTTCTTTCCGCAGTTTTCACATTTCATTGTAGTATCTCCTCCTGTTAAAAAAATATCGGTCTCTCCAAATCGCGCCGCTCAGATTATGTTTATCAGCATATGTTTTACGATGCTCGCCCTGATCGCGTCCCGTTCCCGCGCGTCCGCGGGTCTGAGCGCGTTGTTTCCGCAGGCAGCGAGTATCATCCGCGCCGTGTGCGCGTCGATTGCCAATCCGTCGAGCAGGTTCGCCACCATCGCGCCCGCCGTGTTTACGTCGAGCCGGTCGCCTATGGCGTTGACCGTGTGCATGACGAGTTCCTTGGGCTCCATGCTTATGCGCCTTATCCTGATATACCCCCCGCCCCCGCGTCTGCTCTCAACAATATAACCGCGCTCGGGCGAGAAACGCGTCGATATGACGTAGTTTATCTGGCTGGGCACACAGTTGAACCGGTTCGCCAGCTCCGCGCGCTGGAGCTCTGCGTTCCCGTCCGTCTCGGTGAGCATATCGTTGATAAACCCGGCGATCACGTCGCTCATACCCAATGTGAACACTCCCTTCTGTTTTGACTTTGACTATCTTTGACCTATCGTATACATCATAAGCCTGCCGCCAGAAAACGTCAAGCCTGAAAAGCGGGCAAAAACAACTAAAACACGGAAAAACAGCGCGTCACGGCGGTATATCTCGCTATTTTCAACAATTTCAAAGAATTACGCCGTTTTTCGCGTGATTTCAGGTGTGATGAAAAATTTTCCGAAAAACCACTTGACAAAAGTTTCCTCGAGGTGTAGACTCGTCTTGGTTAAAGCTGACAATCGAATACGACACGACCAAAAGGTTCCTCTCAGAGATGCCGCGAAGTGTGCGGCGGATGCCTGAGCTGAGATGCTCACGGGGCGGTCACAGACCGCCTTCGCGGGACGGAAAACACCCAGTCCGTACCCGTATAGAAGGGAGAACAACGCGGAAGTGTGTTTTGACATAAAACACACGCGGCGCTCTTTCTTCTTAGTTGTAGAGGGAAAGAGCGCCGCGTTTTCAATTAACAGTAACCACCCCGGCGTGAACCACCCCGGCGCTGCGCGCCACCCCTCCACGGAGGGGAATGGGCGTACGGGGGAGGGTGGTCGTCCTAAATTCCCCTCTGTGGAGGGGTGCCCCGCAGGGGCGGGGTGGTATCCCCGTACAACCCCACCCGCTGCGGCGGGAGCCCCTTCTGGGAAGGGGCCGAGATCGGTACTCCCCCTTCGGGGTTTACATATTGCTCCAAAGCTGCTCAACCCTAAGGCCAATGATGGCTACGGAGAGCAAGCCGAGCGCGCCCGTAGGGACGGATGGCAATCCGTCCGTTCGATGGCGCGCAACGGGACGCGTTCGGAAACGCGCGTACCTTCCAGACGATGGCGCAACGGCCGGAGTCCATGAACAGGGGAAAACGGAGCAAACAATAGCCGCGTTTTGAGTGAAGAAAGGAGGA
>JAISBX010000095.1 GCA_031265965.1 Oscillospiraceae bacterium
TTCGCCCAGTGCGCCGAAACGAGCGAGGCCGACTTCAAAGCGTTTTGCGGCCGGCTTGTCCCGCTGCCGGAGCAGTATGGCGACGTGCGCGATAGCATAGCGTATCTCCTGTGGCAAAATCGGAGGCTGCTGCCGGACGGGGGTGCGGCGATAGTCGGCAACAGGGCGCTCTCGCCCGATACGGACGCCCGCTTGCAGGCCATAGCGTCGCTGGCGTTCACAGACCCCGACGAGGCCGTCGGACTGATACTGGCGCTAGCGCCCGCCGAGCCGCCTATACAGGCCATAGCCGTACTTCGGCTGCTCGACGGCGGCCTTCTGGCGCGGGCGTCGCGCGAGACGGTGTACAGGCTTTTCAACGCGCTCAACGCGTCGGCGCGCCGGTGGCTGGAGGGCAGGAGCACGGCCGACGGGCGCCGCATATTCTACGCGTACCGCTACGAGACGGGCATAGAGCGGCCCGGGACGTTCGGCGCGGACGACGGGCCCATATCGTCGCCCGACCTGTACGCGTACTTCGCGCTGACGTGCGAGGCGCTCTCGCGCCTTGCCGATCTCGTGCTCGACGGCGGCGAGGTCAACAAGTGGCGCGAGCGCTCGCAATCGTACCTCGCATTGCTTACAAGCGAGCTGTGGGACGGCGAGAAGTTCGTCGGGATAAACGCGTATACGGGCGAGAAGACGGGCGGAGACCCGCTGCTCAGTTTTATGCCGCTCGTGCTCGGAGGGCGGCTGCCGGCGGGGATAGTAGACAAGCTGGCGGCGGATATCGACGGCAAGGCGCTGCGCTCCGCTATGGGCACGCTCGCCATTATCGGCCTGTATGACGCCGGACGCGGCGAACTCGCCGCTCGGTTGGCGGCGGAGGCGCTGGAGGACGCGCGCGCGAACGGCGTGGAGTGCCCATTCTACGGCGCGGCCCTGCTCGAGCTGGCGGCAAAAGTTTTATAAGGAGGCTTGGTGACTGTGTTCGGGACAAATGAGAGATTCAACCTTGTGCGCGCTTCCTACGCGCGCCGCGCCTCGCGCATGTACATATACGAGGATTTCTATAAGCCGGGGCTCCTGCACCTCGGGAGCAACCGCTCGGGCGACATGATGGGCGCCACGGACTTTGTGTTCGACATAAATCTCACGGTCAACGGCGCGCCGGTCGGATACACGTATTTTGCGGACGAGGGCTCGCTGACGCTGCGCTCCGACTGCGGCTGCGCGTCGGCCGAGATAGCGCTGACTGACCGCGGGCATCTGCGCGTACGCGGCGACGGCGCGGGCCTCAGGCTGGAGCTGCGCTCAAACACCGGCGGCGGCGCCCGCGCGTGCCGGGGGAAGCTCGCGCTGCCGCGCGGCGGGGGCTGGGAGCTCGACTTCGGGAAACACGGGAGGCTGCGGCCCCGCGCGCTCACGGGCGCGTTCTCGGCGTCCGCGCCTTACGACACGGAGGCGGGCGTTTATTCTCGCGTGGCGCTCGACTTCCTGCCGGACGGCTCGACAGGCGCGCTGGATGCCGCCTTGCACGAGTATGCGGACGATATGGCGCCGTTCGGGCAGTATGAGCCGTTCGATGAGATAGTTGCGTATAACAAGGCGGACTTCGCCGAGTTCTCAAAGATATACCGGCCCGTGCCGGCCGAGTACGCCCAGATGGCAAAATATGCCAGATGGACGATATGGAGCCACCGCACGGCCGCCGAGGGCTCAATTAAGGCGCCGTCCATACTGTACCAGATATCGTGGGTGGTCACGGCGGCGTCGTGGCAGCAGAGCTACAACGCGATGCCAATGCTGGAGGATCCCAAGGAGGCGTGGAGGCAGATATGCGTCATGTTCGACTATCAGGACGAGCGCACGGGCAGGCTGCCCGGTATGCTGTCGTACAGCGGCCCGAATAACGCGGGTATGCAGCCGCCGTTTCAGGGGTTCGCGCTCGACTTTTTGATACGCAGCATAGGCGACGGATTTTTAACGCCTGAGGAGTGCGGGCGGATGTACCCGAAATTTGCCAAGTGGGCGAATTACTGGACGACGTACAGGAGCGCGGGGCGCGGCGACGACGTGACGGCGGTGCTCAGCCCGCACGAATCCGGCTGGGACGACTCGTCCGTGTTCGCCGACGGGTTCCCGGCGAGCGAGCCGAACACGATGTCGTTTCTCGTGCTGCTGATGGAATCGACGGCGCGTCTCGCGCGCGGCTGCGGAAAGACTGCGGAGGCCGACGAGTGGCTCGCGCGCTCGGAGCGGCTGACAAAGACGCTCGTAGACGAATTCTGGGACGGCGAGCGGTTCGTGACAAAGGTGCGCGGCAAGCCCGTGGATTCCCTGAGCCTCGCCTGCTACCAGCCCATTATGCTCGGTAAGCGCCTGCCGCAGGCCATAATAGACAAGGTGGCCGAGAAGCTGACGCGCGACGGCGAGTGGCTCACGGAGATAGGCCTAGCCTCCGAGAGCATGAAGAGCCCTCTGACGACGTTTGGCATATCGTTCGTGTGCGGGCGCGTCGTGGCGCCGCAGAACATGATTTTGACAGTGGGCCTCCAGGCGGCCGGCAAGCATAGCGAGGCGAGCGCGATAGCGCGCCGCTTCTGCGATCAGGTGAGCCGCGAGGGCGTCATACTGGGCTTCGCGCCGTACGACTACTACCCGCTGACAGGCAAAAAAGCCGACCAACAGATA
>JAISBX010000006.1 GCA_031265965.1 Oscillospiraceae bacterium
TACAGAACGCCGTGGAGGACGCCGCCGCCGAAAAGCTGCTCGACGGCAGCATAAAGAGCGGCGACCGCGTGAAGATATCCGACGACGGCGGCAATATCCAGCTCACCGTCACGCCCTGAATCCCGGCAAAAAAAGCGCCCTCCAAGGCGCAGCAGCAACGTTATTTCAAGCTTATCCGGCTGCCTGCGGGCGTCTTCTCAATGCGTATTTGCCTGTCTATCCGCTCGCGCAGCTCGGCGACGTGAGAAATGATCCCGATGACACGCCCGTCTCCGGCCATGTCGGACAGCGTCCTGACAGCCAGTTCCAGCACCTCAGCGTCGAGCGAGCCGAAGCCCTCGTCTATAAACATCGCGTCAAGCCGTATGCCGCCGGCGCTCTGTTGCACCGCGTCCGACAGCCCCAGTGCGAGCGACAGCGACGCCATGAACGACTCCCCTCCCGACAGACTGTTCGCGGATCGCGGTCTGCCCGTGTAGGCGTCCATGACCTCCAACTCAAGACCCGAACGCCGTCGCCTGTCGTCCGCGCCCGCTTTCCGCAGGAGCGTATATCTATTCTGGCTCATCAGCCGCAGCCGCGTATTGGCGGCCCGCAGCACACGCCCAAAATACGCCGCCTGCATATAGGTTTCAAAATCAAGCTTTCCGTTCGCCGTGTCGGACAACTGCCTGACGCCGGCATAAACTCTCTCGGCCTCGGCAAAGAGTTCCGCGCTGCCGCGCAGCTCTCCTAGCGCCCTCCGTATCTGACCGATCCTGCTGTTTATCCCGTCGCGTCCGGCGCGAAGCTTCGCCAGCGCGCCGGACGCCGCCTCAGACTGCGCGACGAGTTCTCCCGCGTCGGGCTTTTCCAGCCCATCCGTTTCGCTGCGGAGCCGCGCCGTCTCTGCGGCGAGAATCTCGCCATCCTTTTCGTAATCGGTGAGCCGCTTTATCATAGACGACAGCTCGTCTTCAGTGACCAGCGCGCCGAGATATTCGGATTCGTCCGCAAAGCCATGCGCCAAGAGCGCGCTATCATACGCCTCACACGCCGCATCCCGCAACTGCAACAGCTCGCGGCCGCGGCGTTCGCGTTCAGACGCCAGTGTCCGCGCCGCCATATAAGCGCCATCGGCGTCCGTGCTCCGTTTCCAGGCAAACTCACTGTTCCTCAACAACTCCGCGAGCTCGCGCTCTTCCGCCTCCTTTTTGACGGTCAGACCGTCGGCATCCTTCTGAGTCTCGGACAGTATTGCGGTCAGGCGCTCCCCAGCCGACTCGCGGTTCGTGCCGGCTACGAATTCGCCGAGATCCGCCACAAGCCTCGCGGCGAGCGTGTCTATCGCGGATGTCAACTCCCCACATCTCACGGACATCGCCTCAGATTTACTGTGCGCGCCGTCCGCGAGCTTTCTGACGCTTTTCAATTTTTCCTCGCTGAGCTCCGAGGTCTCCGCCCGCGCGGGCACCGGGTGCTCCGTCGAACCGCAGACCGGACACGGTTCCCCGTCCGCAAGGGACGCGGCGAGCAGTCCGGCCTGCCCGCGCAGGAACGCCTCGTTCATTGCCTCAAAATCGGCCCGAGCCGCCTTATACGCCTCGTTCAGGCGATGAAATTCTGCCTGCGCCCCACGCAACTCCGTATGCCTTTTGAGTATCAACGCATGATCCTCCCTCAACGCGCGGAGCCTCGCGAG
Source organism: Oscillospiraceae bacterium (assembly GCA_031265965.1). The sequence continues at coordinate 1,682 of JAISBX010000006.1, forward strand.
TTTTGCCGATACTCGCTCCCATTCCAGTCCGAGCCGTTCAAGTGACGCGCGTTTCTCGTCCGGTGACGGCAGTTCGGCAAGCAGCCGTTCCGCCTCCTCCATCTCGGCTCGCGCCGCTGCCCTATCGGCTTTTGCTTTCATGAAATCGTCCCGCGCCGCCGCGTACTGCCCCCCTGTCTCCCGCGCTCTGTCCGCAAGGGCTTTCACACGCCTTAGCGCTGTCTCGCCACGCGCGCGTCTCTCGGAGAGCAACGCCATATCCGCAGATCGCCCGGAGTGTACGGCTAGGGCCGCGAAGGCCGCGTCCAAGCCCTTAAATTTCTTTGCCAGATCCTCCGCCGCGGCTATTTTCGCGGCAAGCTCCGTTTTTTTCTCCTCATAAAGCACAAACTCCCTTTCCGTTTCGGCAAGCGCGGCGATTTCGTCACGCAGCTGTGCCTCCCACAGCGCAAACTGCTCATCGCTCCTGTATGGATCGACGCCGTACCGTTCAAAGTCGCGCCGGTACATATCAAGCTTTGCGCACGCATCCCTTGCTCGTGATTTAAGGCTCTCCTGAAAGGACTTGAGCACGCCTGTCCCGAATATGTGGCGCAGTATCTTGACGCGCTCATCCGTACCGCTTTTCAGGAAACGCATAAAATCGTTTTGCGCTATCATGACAATCTGCGAGAACTGGTCGCGATCCAGCCCAATCACCTCGACTATTCTCGCGCTCACCTCTCCATCCCTGTCTAAGACCGTCCCGTCCGGCAGCGTGAGCGCGACGCCGTCCGTATACGTGACCTCGGCAGTCGCCCGCGCTATATGCGGTATGATAGTGCGCGTGATATTGTACACGCTGCCTCCGACATCAAAATCCAATTCGACGGAGGTTTTTGCCCTTCCCTGCGCGTAATCGCTGCGAAGCATTTGGTACCTGTTCCTTGACGCCCCGCTCGCACGCCCGAACAGAGCATATGAAATCGCGTCGAATACCGTCGTTTTTCCCGCGCCCGTCTCGCCCGTAATGAGATACAGCCCCCCGTCTCCGAACACGGTAAAATCTACGGTCTGCGTGTCGGCAAAGGATCCGAACGCGGTCATCGTCAGTTTGCGCGGTTTCATATTTACGATCATTCCTTTCGATGAGCTCAGGGCGCGAGCATATCCCTCACGGTCTCCGCCTGTTCCCGCGTCATTACCGAGCCGGTAACGTCGAGGAAGAATTGGCTGAACAGGTCGTACGGCGCCAGGCTCTCAAGCCGCTCAGGATCGGCTTCTCCGGACGGTTGGGCGTACGTTCTCGAATTTTCAAAATCCAATGCCATCACATTCGGGTATACGCTCCGCAGCTTGCCCATCGGGTCGATTATTTCAGTTTCATCGGTGAGGACCACTCGTAAATAGTCCTCTCTATCCGTGTACTGCAACGCTTTTTCGCTCAGCACCGCGCCGAGAGTTCCCTTTATCTCGCGCATATCGTGTATAGGACTGAGCGCCAGTGCAGTGACCGATAGTACCCCTTTTTCCCCCAACTCCACGAGCGATACGGATTTTTTGTGCCGCCATTCCGAAAAAGAGTACTTCAACGGCGATCCCGCGTATCGGATACGATCCTCCCCGACAGTCTGCGCCCCGTGTAGATGCCCGAGCGCAACGTAGTCGAAGCGCTCAATCAGTCCCGCATCCACCGCGTCAAGCCCTCCGATTGGGTCGAATTCCGACTCGGAACGCATCGGCTCGACGCCACGCTTCGTGAAAAACTGGTGCGACACTAGCACGTTGCGCTCTGCGTAGTCAATGTCCGCCGCATCCAGCGCGGCCGCCACAGCGTCTCCGAAACTGGCTATCTCCCGTTCTCCGAACAGCCCTCGCGCCAACAGCGGCTTAATAAAGGGCAGCAGCCAGAAATTTACATCGCCGAACTCATCCGGCAACGTTACTCGCCGCAGCGCGCCGTCAAATGTCCCATACACGAAAATGCGCCTATCGGACAGCAGTCTGCTCGCGTAGCTCAGTCGCTCCGGCGAGTCGTGATTGCCGGATATGAGCAGCACAGCCGTGCCGGTCTCCGACAGCTCCGTCAAAAAATCATCAAAAACGCGCACCGCCTCTACGCCGGGCACGGCGCGGTCATATATATCGCCCGCGACGACGACCGCATCGGGGCGCTCCGTCCGCGCGTATTCAATCATCTGCCCGAAAACGTGCCTCTGCTCCCCGAGCATTGAGAATCCGTTCACGCTCTTGCCTACGTGCAAATCGGAAAAATGTAAAAACTTCACAAAAACCCTCTCATGCGCGCCCCGCGCAGTTCGACCGGACATCTGCTAAAATTATAGTGCCATATCCCGGTTTGTCAAATTACGTTGAAGAACAAGATAATTTTATGTTAGCTGCCCCTTTTGCTGCGCAGTGGTGTCGCTATATGCTGTGGTCGTGCCGCTTTATTAGGTCGTTTTGGCAGTCGGCGGACAGCTCTACGAAATACGCGCTGTAGCCGGCTATGCGGACAATTAGATTTTTGTATTCGTCAGGGTCGGCTTGAGCCTTGCGCAATATCTCAGCCGACACTACGTTGTATTGTACCTCCATGCCGCCTTTATCGAAATACACCAGCGTCATGTCGCGCAGCTTGTCTATGCCGTCCTCTCCGTTTAGCGCGCTCGGGTGAATTTTCAGGTTGACGGCGAGGCCGTCCATGTACTTTGTGTGGTCGAAGCACACGGAGGACGTGAACACGGCGGTCGGGCCGTTCATGTCGCGTCCCTGACACGGGGAGCTCGAATCGGCGATCGGCTCGCCGGTTTGGCGGCCGTCGGGCGTCGCCCATGTGGTGTACCCCTGAGTGACGTGGTCGGACGCCCCGTACAGGCCGGCCTTGTAGACCTTCGAGCGCATACTGTAGCACTCCTTGCACGCGTTGTAATACGTGTCGCAGATCCACTTCATCTCCATGTCGGCGTACGGGTCGCCGTTGCCGTAATGCGGCGCCTCGTTTATTATGCGCTGGCGCAGCTCCTCGTGCCCCTCCCAGTTGGCTATGACGGCCTCGTACATCTCGCGCGTCGTAGCCAGTTTTTTGTCGAAGCACATATACTTGATGGCGGTGAGACTGTCGGCCACGGTGGCTAGGCCCGTCGCCGTGCCGCCGTAGGAATTGTACTTGCAGCCGCCCCACGTGCAGTCCATGCCGTTTTCCATACATCCCTCCATGCTGAGGGATATTAGGTTTTCCGTGCCGTGGTACATATGCAGGTACTCCGTATAGTTGTCTACGCTGACTTGCAGCTTTATGAGGTAGTACACGAGCTTGCGCATCGCCTCGCGCACCTCCTCTATGGAGTCCATCTCATACAGATATCCCGTGTGTACGCTGCACTGCTCGCCGTTGAACGGATTTTTCCCGTCGTTTATCGCCATGTCCATCACCGTGCCGTAATGCAGGCTGGAGTACGGCGGAGTGTTGCCGTTCGCGCACGGATATTCCGTCCCCGGCCCCACGATCTCCTGACAACCCATGATGGCGTAGTCGCGCGCGTCCTCCAGCGAAAAGCCGAGTTCCTTCATGAGCCCGGGTATTATGACGCCGTCGTTCTGGAACAGCGGCAGGCCGCCCACGAGCTTAGTAGTCTCGATCGCGAGCTCCCATATCTCGGGTGGCGTGCCCTTGTCGATGCGCAGCGAAATGGTCGGGTCGTGCAGCTTAAGCCGGGCTATTGATTCGAGCACCATGTAGCTTATTGGGTTAGTCGCGTCTTCCCCCGCCCTGCTCACTCCGCCTATCGTCGTGTGCTGATACGTGTTGGCGCCTATCATGTGTACCAGGAACTGCGGCGCGCCGCCGTAAAAGCTGTTTAGCTTCAGGAAGAACGCGTCAACTATCTCCTGCGCCTCGTCCGGCGTGAGCGTTCCGTTTTTGACGTCGTTTTCGTACTGCTTCCGCGTGAATTGGTCGAAGCGCCCGATGGAAAACGCCATGCAGCCGTCTTGATACAGCAGCAGCTCGTACAGCAGCGCGGCCTGCGCCGCCTCCCAGAACGTCCGGGCCGGGTTTTCCGATAGCCAATACAGGCTGTCGGCCATCCGGAGCAGCTCCGCGCGCCGCTCGGGGTTTTTCTCCGTCTCCGCCTTTTTTGCGCACTCGTCGCCGTACCGGCGCACGAAGACGATACACGCGTCGCAGGCGATGACCGCCGACGAGTAGAACATACATCTTTTCACGTCGTCGCCCATAATATTACCGAAATGACTGTCCAGCCAGTCCTGCGCCTGCTTGCGTATGGCGCCGTAGCCGACGTTGATGATCTTGCCCCAGCCGGGGGTGAGATGGCCGCAGGGGAGCATCATGACGCCCGGCCTGTCGGGGCCGTAGTCGGACGCCTCCAGCTCAAAGAATTCCTTTGCGCCGTCCGGCTGCCACGCGTCGGC
>JAISBX010000027.1 GCA_031265965.1 Oscillospiraceae bacterium
GCCTCCTCCACGCTCTGTGCCACCACTACGCCCTTGCCGAGCGCCAGCCCGTCCGCCTTTACGACAATGGGCGCGCCCTGCTCGCGTATGTACCGCACCGCCTCGTCGGCGTCAGTGAACTCGGCATAGCGCGCCGTAGGTATGCCGTATTTCTCCATAAGGCCCTTGGCAAACGATTTGCTGCTCTCTATCATCGCCGCGCACGCGCGCGGGCCGAACGCGCGTATGCCGGCCGCCTCCATCGCGTCTACCATGCCGAGCGCGAGCGGGTCGTCCGGCGCGACAACGACAAAGCCTATGCCGTTGTCCGCCGCCCACCGCACGGCGCCGTCCACGTCCGACGCCGCTATGGGCACGCGCTCCGCGATCCGCGCGATGCCCGCGTTGCCCGGCATACAGTACAGCTTGCCGACGCGCCGAGACCGCCGTATCGCCGCGCATATAGCGTGCTCTCGCCCTCCGCCTCCGATCACAAGTACGTCCATACGTCCTATCACCGTTCCTTCCAGAAAAATATGATGCCCAACCGCACGGGCTATCAGTGGTGAAACAATCTTAAGCCCGTAAAAGCCATAGCGATGCCGCGGGCGTCGCACGCGGCTATTACGTCCTTGTCGCGGACGGAGCCGCCGGGCTGGGCGACGTATAGCACGCCGGAGCGCGCCGCGCGCTCTATGTTGTCGCCAAACGGGAAAAAAGCGTCGGAGCCCAGAGACACGCCGGACATGGCGCCTATCCACTCGCGGCGCTCGGAGAGCGTAAGCGGTTCTGGGCGGCGCGCGAAGACCGCTTGCCACGCGCCGTCCGCGAGAACATCGTCCTCGCCGCCGCCGGTGTACAGATCGATTGCGTTGTCGCGCGCGGGTTTTGAAATATCGGGCAAAAACGGGAGCGCGAGCGTCTTGGGATGGCTCCGCAGCCGCCAATTGTCCGCCTTGCCGCCGGCGAGGCGCGTGCAGTGTATGCGGCTCTGTTGCCCCGCGCCCACGCCAATCGCGCCGCCGTCCTTGGCGTACGCCACGGAATTCGACTGCGTGTATTTCAGCGTTATGAGCGCTATTATCAGGTCGCGCCGAGCCGCGGCGGGTATGCTCTTATTCGCCGTCACCACGTTATCCAGCAGCGCCTCGTCGATTTTTGCTGCGTTGCGCCCCTGCTCGAACGTGACGCCGTATACGTCGCGCGTCTCCGTCGGCGCGGGTGTGTAATTCCCGTCGATTCGGACGATGGCGTAGCCCCCGCGCCGCTTCGTCCGCAGCAGCTCCAGCGCCCTGTCCGTGTAGCGCGGCGCTATCACGCCGTCTGATACCTCGTGCAGCAGCACGCGCGCCGTGTCCTCGTCGCACTCGTCCGAGAGCGCCGCCCAGTCTCCGAAGGAGCTCACCCTGTCGGCGCCGCGCGCGCGCGCGTACGCCGACGCCTGCGCGGACAGCTCTCCATCCGGCGCTCCCTCCGGCGCGAAATACATCGCGCGCTCCGTGTCCGTCAGCGGCAGCCCTATGGCCGCGCCCGCCGGCGACACGTGCTTAAAGCTCGCCGCCGCGGGCACGCCCGTTGCCTCACGCAGCTCCCGCGCAAGCTGATAGGAGTTGAGCGCGTCGAGCAGGTTGATATATCCCGGTCTGCCGCCCAGCACCTCCATCGGCAGCTCGCCATCGCGGGCAAACACCCTCGCCGGCTTTTGCCCCGGATTGCAGCCGTATTTGAGTTCGAGCTCAGTCAATCGCGCGCCCTCCCGTGATGGTTATAATTTTTAATTGCCTTAATGGCGTTTGGTTTATTTATATCTTACAGCTTTGAGATTGATTAGTCAATAATACACGGTCAGACTAATATACGCTCGCGGCTATTTCCCGCATATATGCGGACAGGCCCCAATAGAATGTTGTGTGGACAAGGGGGGCTGTACGGAATGGCGGACGTTGATTATTCCGCGGAGCGCTATGTGGGGGCGGCGATGCTGCTGCCGCATCCGCTGCGTGAGCGGGCGATGGCGCTGGGCGGAACGGATCGGGCGAGGGCGGAGGAGCTCAGGCTGCGCGCGGGGCGGTGTCTCAGCGTTTTGATGCCGGACGGTGAGCGCGGGCTCGGAGGCGACGCCGTGACGCGCCGCGAATTGGACGGTGTGCTTGAGCTCGCGACAAACGCGTCGGCGCACACGGTTCGCGACGCCGTCAGCGCGGGCTACGTCACCGTGACCGGCGGCTACAGGATCGGTCTGTGCGGCACGGCGGCGACGCGCTCCGGCGCGGTGACAGGGTTCCGATCCATATCGTCGGCGGCGATACGCGTCTCCCGGCAGATCATCGGCGCATCGCGCGCCCTCGCGCCCGGCGTATGCGAGGGCGGCGCCGTGCGTTCGACACTGATCATATCGCCGCCGGGCGCGGGCAAGACGACGCTGCTGCGCGACGTCGTGCGGGCGATCTCTCTGGGCGGAGAGCCGGATATACCGGGCTTCCGCGTGGCGCTCGCCGACGAACGCGGCGAGGTGGCGGCCATGGCGAACGGCGAGCCGCAGATGGACGTGGGCCCGAGGACCGACGTCCTTGACGCGTGCCCGAAAGCGGAGGCGGTCATGATGCTGCTGCGTTCGATGAACCCGCAGGTAATAGCGCTCGACGAAATAACGGCCCCGGACGACGTGCGCGCGATAAGGAGCGCCGCCAACTGCGGAGTCAAGCTGCTGGCGACCGCGCACGCCGACACGCTCGCGGATCTGCGCTCCCGCCCGATGTACAGAGAGCTTCTGGACGCAGGCATTTTCGAGAAGATAATTACGATAAAAAAGCGAAACGGTGTGAGGACATATGAACTCACGGATCTACGGAGGGCGACATGGTAAGAGTTATAGGAGCGGTACTTATGCTCGCGGGCACGACCGCGTGGGGTCTTGACGGCGTCATGAAGCTGCGCGGGAGGTGCAAGAGCCTGAACGCCCTGACCGCGGCGCTGGGAGTGATGCGCGGCGAGATCTGCGACAGGCTGACGCCGGTCTCGGAGCTGGCCGAGATGCTCGGACGCGAGGCGCAATATCCGGCGGACCTGTTTTTCAGAAATCTGCGCGAGGGCATGAACGACCTCGGCAGCGAACGCTTTTCGAGCATATGGCAGAGCGCCGTGACCGACACGCCGCAGCTCCAACTGCACGCGCCCGAAGCCCTCACGCTGTCGGAGCTCGGCGTCAGTATCGGCAGATACAATGTGGAGGAGCAGCGCGACGCGATATTGTACGTCCAGCGCAGACTGGAGGAGTACACCTCCGCCGCCGAGCGCGCGCGC
>JAISBX010000064.1 GCA_031265965.1 Oscillospiraceae bacterium
CGGCTCACGAGATCGGCGCCGCCGGAGAGCTTTTTGCGTATGTTCAGCCGCGCCTTTTCCGCCGTCTCGCGGCTGCGCTTGTTGATGAGCACCTGCTCCGCTATCCTGTCCGCCTCCGCCCTGTGCTCTATGAAGTACACCTCGAGCTGCGCGCGCAGGAATTCCGTCATGGCCTCTTGGATGAATTTGTTCGTTATGGCTTTCTTCGTCTGGTTCTCGTAGGAGGTCTGAGTCGAAAAACAGTTAGTCACGAGCATCAGGCAGTCCTGAACGTCGGTGAAGTTGATTTTGCTCTCGCTTTTCTGGTATTTTCCGTTTTTTCGCAGATACGCGTCTATCTCGGAGACAAACGCGCTCTTCGCGGCCTTCTCCGGGGCTCCCCCGTGTTCGAGCCACGATGAGTTGTGGTAATATTCGATGACGTTTACCCTGTTCGAGAAACAAAACGCCGCCGAGAGCTTCACCTTGTACTCCGGTTTGTCAGCGCGGTCGCTGCCGCGGCGGTCGCCCTCTATGAACATAGGCTGCGTCAGCGCGTCCTCGCCCGCGAGCTCGGACACGTAGCCCGTTATGCCGTTCTCGTAGAGGAAATCCGTCGTCTCAAAGCCGGCGGACGTCTGGTTTTTGAATCTGAACGTCACGCCCGCGTTCACCACCGCCTGCCGTTTCAGCGTGTCGGTGAAGTACTCGGGCGGTATGGAAATATCTGTAAATACCTCGACGTCCGGCCTCCACCGGAAGATCGAGCCGGTGCGCCGCTCGCCGTATGGCGCGCTCGTCAGGCCGCCGATGTTCTCGCCTTTCTCAAAGCGGAGAGTGTACTTATTCCCGTCGCGGTAGACCGTCGCGTCCATGTACTCGGAGGAATACTGCGTCGCGCAGGCGCCGAGGCCGTTTAGCCCGAGCGAGAATTCGTAGCTCTCGCCCGTGTCGTTGCCGTACTTGCCGCCCGCGTATAGCTCGCAGAACACGAGCTCCCAGTTGTAGCGGTTCTCGTTTTGGTTCCAATCGACCGGGCAGCCGCGCCCGAAGTCCTCGACCTCTATCGACCCGTCCGCGAAACGCGTGACGATTATGAGCTTGCCGTGCCCCTCGCGCGCCTCGTCTATCGCGTTGCTCAGTATCTCAAATACGGCGTGCTCGCAGCCCTCTAAGCCGTCCGAGCCGAAAATTACTCCCGGCCGCCGCCTCACCCGCTCCGCGCCCTTCAGCGCGCTTATGCTCTCGTTGCCGTACGTCTCCGCGCGTTTTCCCTTAGCTCCCAATGTTACCCTTCCGCCATTCCTCGTAGTCGAATAAATTCGCTTGTGTAAGTATATACCAAGCACCGCGGCGCTGTCAAATTCACGCATTCGATTGACACGGCGTTAGGTTCGCGTTATAATCTCTGAGGCGCAAGTAAGTCAGACAGCTGCGGGGGGTATACCGAAAGGTTCCCTCTGAGGAAAGTCCGGGCTCCACAGGGCAAGGATAACGGGTAACGCCCGCCGAAGGCGACTTCAGGACAAGTGCAACAGAGATATACCGCCCCGCGCGAAATCGAGGGGTAAGGGTGGAAAGGCGAGGTAAGAGCTCACCCGGAGACATGGTGACACGTTTCCGCTGTAAACTCTATCCGGAGCAACACCGTGAAAGGGGAGCATACGGCTTGCCCGGCCGCTCCCTAGAGGTGGCATGAGCCGTCCGGCAACAGACGGCCAAGATAGATGGCTGTCCAACGACAGAATCCGGCTTACCGATTTACTTGCGTTTCGATTGGAAAGGCGCTGTGCGCCTTTCCAATCGAATTTACGTGCTCCCGGCTTTTCAGTTGAACTGCACCTGCTCGTTGAGCTCGAAGCTCAGCGCGTACGCGCCGCCGTACTCCTTGACGATCGACATCACGGCGTCATAGGTTTCCATATTATTCCAGTCGCGCTGGAATTCGAGCAGGACCTGCTGCCACGTGACCGGCGTCACGCCCGCCTGCGTCATGCGCGTCAGCGCGTTTTCGTGCGCCATCTTCGACGCGCCCCCGCAGGCGTCCGCCGCGACGTACACCTTGTACCCGTCCTGACTCATCGACAGAGCGGGGAACGTCACGCACGCCTCCGTCCACAGACCGGCAAATATGATGCTCTTGCGCCCCGTGGCCTCCAGGGCGGCGCGGAAATTCGCGTCCTCCCAGCAGTTGATCGACGTGCGGTCGATGGGCACCGTCTGGGGGAGCGCGTTTTGCAGCTTTGAGTAGAGGCGGCCGGAAAATGTGTCGGCCTCCACCGTCGTCAGCAGGCACGGGACGTCGAAGGCCGCGGCGGTCTTGGCCAGTCCGAGCACGTTGTTCATGATCATCCCGCGTGACGCGCTCTCAACGCCGAAATACATGTGCGGCTGGTGATCCACTATCACGACCGCGCATTGCGCCGGATCCAACAGGCACTGTGGGTACTCTCGCATATGGTATATACCTCCGAATCTACAATAATCAGGTGTAGTTTCTGCATATTCGGGAAAAATATGCGCGCGCAAATCTCCGGCGGGGCAATTCTCCGTTAAAACACACAAATTATACCGCGAAACAAACGATTTTTAGGCGATTTACCCACTTGCTTTTTGCGCCGCGCAAGAGTAGAGTTATGCCTGTTTTATCAGTTATAGAAGGTGGCGTGCGTGATCGGTTTTCTTATTGGCGCGGCGTCGGG
>JAISBX010000112.1 GCA_031265965.1 Oscillospiraceae bacterium
GTGATGTCCAATATCTTGTTTATCCGCTCAAACGGCGAGGGGTTTGGCGTGTTGCCCGATATCGCCACGCCCCAGTCCTTGTCGAACGGCTCTATGGGCTGCGGATCCGTGTCTATGAGATTCGCGTGTTTATACGTGTCGCGGTTTTGCGCAAGATTTTCGTCGCTCGTAAGGCGGACTCCGGTTAAATCGACCGCTGCCGTCGCTGTCGGGCTCATAAAAAATACCTCCTCAATATGGTACCGTGATAAAGCTGCAATTTTACAAGCACAGTATACACGCACCGGCCGAGGATTGCAAGCGGGATTTGGTGTCACAGAGACATGCTTGCATATTTAGCTGTAATGTGTTAATATTTCGGCGGACATGCGGATGTGATGGAATTGGCAGACATGCAGGATTTAGGTTCCTGTGCCGCAAGGCGTGTGGGTTCGAGTCCCTTCATCCGCACCATATGTTTTTTGTACTCCCCCGTCCGCGTTACCCCACGCCCCCGTTAAAATTGTTAATTGTAACATCTCCCGACACGGTTTCAATGTCCAGCGAGGTATCCGCGTTCGGAGGCGACGAGCGTACGGGACCGCCTAGGCGGAGACCGCCTACTTTGATGTCGCCTGATATGGTCTCTATCTTGTACTCCAGCTTGTCCTCATCCGTATCCGTCAAGATTTCGATATTCCCGGACACCGTGTCGGCTTCGAGCTTGCCGAGAAAGGCCGTGAGCGAGGCGTCGCCTGACGTTGTATCGAGGCGCGCGCGCGGCGACGCTACGTCGCGCGTTTCGATATTGCCGGATACCGTATGGATCCCCAGCGTATCCGTTTCCAGCGACGCGGCGGAGATGTTCCCGCTCACGGTGGACAGCGACGATTCGCGCACGCGTTTGTCGAGCCCCGGGAACTCGATATTGCCGGAGACGGTGCTGACAGTCAGGTTATTGAGCTCGCTGTCCCTCGGATAGTATATCTTTATATATGAGATCTTGCCGTCGGCGGTCAGCGGCGGCAGCAGCGGAAATTCAACGCGGAACATACCGCCGATGCGCGCCTCGTCGATGACGAGCTTGCCTCCGTCTAAGCTCCAATCGGGTTCGCCGTAGAACGTGCGGATATCGAAACCGAAATCGTCCGCGGGAATGAACTCGACGTCCGCGTCTATGGCGTCTACCGTCAGTGACGTGACGCCCTCTATGCCGCGCTGCGACAGCGTCGCCGCCTCGCCGTGTCTCGTGACGCGCAGCCCCGAGAGCCCGAACGACACGACGCCCTCCGCGCCGAGCCCCCACGCCGCCACGATCAGCACTACGCCCGCGACGATGGCTATGACGGCTATAGATGTCAATATTTTCCTTGTCATTTTCTCACCCTCCTCAAAATAGATCTGCCTATTGCGCGCGCCGCCGACACCACGCCCCGCTTCCACAGCCACACGAACGCGAGCAGCGCCAGCCAGCCGGCGCCGAGCATAATCAGGCCCTCGCCCGTCACGGCGAGCCCGAGCGCGAAGTCGCGCAGTATGGCTGCCGCGCCGATCAGGGAGCATATCAGCCCGCCCAATATGAGCGACGCCGCCGCGACGCCGAACGACGCGAGCACCGCGAGCACCGCCACCGCCACGGAAAACGCTACCGCGGCAAACGCTATTGCCAGCGGCAGCCCTATGGGCAGCGCGAAGATGGCGAGGACGATCATAGACGCCGTGCGCGCCCCGCCCCGCTTTTTGCCGGCCTCAACGCTCTCGCCGGCCGCGCCTATGCCTGCCGCCGCGCCTGCCGCAATGCGGCCCGCGACCTCCCACGGCGACCCGAGCGAAGCTATGGCCTCCGCCTCGTCCTCCGCGTCGCTGATGTACTCGTCGTAATAGCTCACGGCGGCGTCTATCTCGTCGCGCGGCAGCGCGCGCAGCAGCCGACTGAGCTTATCCAGAAATTTCCGCTTTGTCACGCCGCGTCGCCTCCTTTCAATATTCCGTCCACGCGTATCTTGAAATCCTCCCACTCCCCGCTGAGCGTGTCGAGCATCTGCCGCCCGGCGTCCGTCAGGCGGTAGTACCGCCTGTTGCGCCCGTCGTGCGGCGTGTCGTACGTCTCGAGATACTGCTGCGTCTGCAATCGGCGCATGACGGGATACATCGTTGATTCCGACACGTCGAGCGTCCGCTTTACGCTCTGCGTGAGCGCGTACCCGTAAGCGTCCCCGCGCGCGGTGACCGACAGCACGCACAAATCGAGCAGCGCGCCGGTCGCGTTGATAGTCATAGAGCACCTCCGTTTATAATATTTGCGAATCCATAATATTATATATCATATAATATTATGGATGTCAAGTGTTTTTTGAAAAAATTTTTTCCGCGCATAAAAAAAGGAACCGCGCATTGACCGCGCGGTTCCGCTTTTAACACTCATTCAGCCGTCACGTTATCCGCAGCGCCTCTACCGACATGCAGCGGCCTGTCGCGGGGTCTATCTCAAATACGGCGCACTCTATCTTCGCATCCCCCGAAGCGGCCTCGAAGCGGGCGGGCGGGTTGCCGAGGAACATGGACACCGACAGCTCCGGTTTGATGCCTATGACCGAATCGATGGCACCTGTCATGCCGAGGTCCGTGATGTACCCGGTCCCTTTGGGGAGGACGGCCGCGTCGGAGGTCTGGACATGCGTGTGCGTGCCCCACAGCGCCGAGACGCGCCCGTCTAAGTAGTGCGCCATGGCCAGCTTTTCGCTCGTTGCCTCCGCGTGGAAATCCACCAGAATTATCCCGGCGCCCGCTTGCTTGATGAGCCTGTCGGCCTCGAAAAACGGGTTCTCGCTGCCGAACGCCATGTCGCACCTGCCGATGAGGTTTATGACGCATATATCGCCGGCGGGGGAGCCGTATACGCCGCAGCCGCGCCCGGGAGTCTGCGGGGCAAAATTGGCCGGGCGCAGGATGAACGCGCTGTCCTCTAAGTAATCCCATATCTCGCGCCGCGTCCACGTGTGGTTGCCCAGCGTTATCACGTCCACGCCGGCCGCGAACATCCGCTCCGCCTGGTCCGGCGTTATGCCTATGCCGGAAGCGTTCTCCCCGTTTGCCACGGTGAACCCGACATTGTGGAATTTTTTGACGGCGCGCAGCTTTTTTTCCAGGATGCCGAGCCCGGCGGCGCCCACCGCGTCGCCTATGGCGAGTATGTTAACGCCCATCGGGCGTACCCGCGAATTTGCTGAGCCGTTCGCTGTCGAGCAGTATGCGCACCGCGCGCGGCCTGTTTACGATCTCCACGCGCCTGTGCGAACCGCCGTCCTCGCCGTCGCGCGTCCATGCCACGTCCTCGTCAAACGTGAACGCGACGCGGGACGTGTGCAGCATCTGCACGTTGTCGGACTGGTAGCTCTTCTTCAGTATGCTCGACACTATGTCGATGAGGTCGTGCGGCGATATGGGGAGCTTCACGAGCAGCACCTCAAAGCGCCCGTCGTTCAAGTCCACGTCGTCCGGCGACAGCCGCGCCAGCCCGGCTACGGACAGCGAATTCGTGACGCCGCCGAATACAAACTCGCCCTCTATGACGCCCCCGTCGTATTCCACTACCGTGTGGCGCGGCTTTATGGCGGACAGATCCGCTATGCCGCCCAGCACGTAGGCAAAATGCCCGAGCGCGCGTTTCGTGCTCTGCGGAGTTAGGTATGACACACCGGTAAACGCGCCAAACGCCGCGATGTACACAAAATAATCGCCGCCGCCGAATTGCCCCACGTCCACAGGCACGGGGACGCCGTCGATTATTGTCTGCGCTGCCAAGCGCGGGTTGTGCGACAGGGACAGCGTGTTCGCCACGTCGTGGGCGGTGCCCTTAGGTATATAGCCGACGGGCGGGGGCGCGTCCACGCGCATGAGCCCCGAGACCGCGCCGCTGAGCGTGCCGTCCCCGCCCACGCACACGATGACGTCGTAGTTAGCGCCGAACCCGGCGGCTATCGATTCCGCGCTGAGGGCGCCCGTAAAATATACGGTGACCGAAAATCCGTTGGAGCACAGCGTATTGACAATGACGCCCAGCGCGGAGTCGAGCAGGCCCCGGCCCGAATGCGGATTCACCAGCAGCATGAGCTTCCGAATAGATTTTTCGTCCATCGCGCTACTCCAGAACGCGAACCCTGATGACCCCGCCTATGGCGCGTATCGCGTCGGCCAGGCCGGGGGAGACAGACCCCGTGTCGATGACCGTGTACGCCTCGCCGCGCCCCTTGGAGCCCGCGTTTATCATGTTCTCAATATTGATGCCGCACGCGGAGACCGCGCCGGTTATCTTCGCTATCATGTCCGGGATGTTCTTATGGATGACGCAGATGCGCATGTCGCCTGTGCGCGGGAGCATGACGAACGGCATGTTCACCGAGTTTATTATATTCCCGTTCTCTATATAGTCCACTATCTCGCGCACGGCCATCTGCGCGCAGTTGTCCTCGCTCTCGGGCGTGGACGCGCCGAGGTGCGGTATGGCGATTATCCCGGGCGCGTTCGCCGTCTGCGCGTTGGGGAAGTCCGTCACGTAGCACGCCACTTTTTTCGCCGCTATCGCCTCGATTATGTCGGCGTCGCTGACGAGCTCCGCGCGCGCTAGGTTTATTATGCGGACGCCGTCGCGCATTTTGGATATGGCCTTGCTGTCTATCAATCTGTGTGTGGCATCGAGATACGGCACGTGGAGCGTGATATAGTCGGAGTTTTGGTATATCGTGTCGAGGTCGCGCGCGTGCAATATGTGCGACGAGAGGCGCCACGCCGCGTCCACGGAGAGATAAGGGTCGTAGCCGTACACCTTCATGCCGAGGGAGTGCGCCGCGTGCGCCGTCTTCGCCCCTACGGCCCCCAGGCCGATGACGCCGAGCGTCTTGCCGTGTATCTCGGGCCCCGTAAACAGATTTTTGCCCTTTTCGACGAGCGCGGCTATTTCGCTGCCCCGCTCCGCTATGCCGCGCACCCAGTCTATGCCGCCCATAATGTCGCGCGAGGACAGCAGCAGGGCGCACATGACGAGCTCCTTGACGGCCTCCGCGTTCGCGCCGGGCGTGTTGAATACTATGACGCCGCGCTCGCCGCAGCGGTCTATCGGTATATTGTTTGTGCCGGCGCCCGCCCGCGCTATGCACAGCAGCTCGGGTCCGAAGTCCATGGAGTGCATGTCGGCGGAGCGCACGAGGATGGCGTCGGGCCGCTCCTCGCTGTCGGACACGCTGTAGCGCGCCGTGTCCAGCGTGTCGAAGCCCGCTGGCGAAATGTTGTTGAGCGTTTTTATCTTATACATGGTCAGCCGTTCTCCCTCTCAAATTTTGCCATAAAGCCGACGAGCTCCTCGACCCCTTGGGCGGGCATCGCGTTATATATCGAGGCGCGCATGCCTCCGGCGCTGCGGTGCCCCTTGAGGTTGACGAAGCCGGCGGCGGTGGCCTCTTTGACGAATTTCTCGTCGAGCTCCTCGCTTGACGTGCGGAACGTGACGTTCATGTCGGAGCGCGCCGACGCGGCAGCGCAGCCGCCAAACAGCCGGCTGCCGTCGAGGAAGTCGTACAGTATGGCCGCCTTGGCCGTCTTTGCGCGCTCCATCTCCGCTACGCCGCCGCGCTCCTCCAGCCATTCCAGCACAAGGCCGAGCATATATATGGTGTAGCACGGGGGCGTATTGAGCATGGAGTCGGAGTCGGCCGCCGCGCGGTAGCTCATTATTTTAGGCGTATACGGCAGTTCATTGCCGAGCAGCGACTTGTCTACTATGACTACCGCCATGCCCGCCGGCGCCATATTTTTCTGCACGCCGGCGAAAATGAGGCCGAACTTTGATATATCGAGCGGCTTTGACAAGATGTTCGATGACATGTCCGTGACTATGGGCACGCCGCCCACGTCAGGCGTGTACTTCCACTCCGTGCCGTATATGGTGTTGTTGGCGCAGTAGTAAAAATACGAGGCGTCCGGCGATATATTGAGGTCTCCCTGCGCGGGTATAACGGTGTGGTTCGCGCCCTCCGTGGTGGCGGCTACGCGGATGAGGCCGTATTTCTGCGCCTCTTTCATCGCCGTGCCGGCAAAGCTGCCCGTCACGGCGTAGTCGGCGGCGCCCGTTTTTCCTATGAGATTGAGCGGCACGGCCGAGAACTGGAACGTCGCTCCGCCCTGCATAAACAGTATCTCGTGCGTGTCCGGCACGCCGAGAGCCCGCTTCAAGCCGTCCTTTGTCTTTTCGAATATCGCAAGGTATATCTTGCTCCGGTGGCTCATCTCCATTACCGACATGCCGCTGCCGCGGTAGTTAGTCATCTCTGACGCGGCGCGTTCCAGCACGCTCAGAGGCAGCACGGAGGGGCCGGCGGAAAAGTTGTAGATTCTCTCGCTTGGCATAGTAAAGGCACCTTTCTGTCA
>JAISBX010000012.1 GCA_031265965.1 Oscillospiraceae bacterium
TTGCCGCGCTTGCGCGACCGCCTTGTAACGAAAGGAAACCGCCGTAATATGAAAATGATCACCGTGGCCGGTCCGCCGTCGTCCGGCAAGACGTCCGTTATACTGCGGACGTCGGAATGTCTGAAGCTCCGGCTGGGAGTCGTAAAATTCGACTGCCTCACCTCCTTCGACAAGCAGCGCTATCAAGACGCCGGCATACCGGCGCAGCTCGGGCTGTCCGGAAAGTTCTGCCCGGATCACTTTTTTGTCAACAACGTCGAGGGAGGCTTGGAGTGGGGCGCGCGTCAGGAGCTGGACATGCTCATTACGGAGAGCGCCGGACTGTGCAACCGCTGTTCGCCGCATATAACCGGGATCACGAGCGTGTGCGTCATCGACAGCCTCTCCGGCATACACACGCCGCGCAAGATCGGCCCAATGCTGAAATTCGCCGACATAGTCGTCGTCACAAAGGGGGACATAGTGTCGCAGGCGGAGCGCGAGGTGTTCGCGTGGAGCGTGCGGCAGGCGAACGGGAACGCCCATATCCTGTCCGTCAACGGCATCACGGGGCAGGGCGCCTTTATGCTGGCGAAAATGCTGGCCGAGGCGCGCGACATCACCGCGCTCGCCGACACGCGCCTGCGCTTCACAACGCCCGCCGCCGCGTGCTCGTACTGCACCGGAGAAACGCGCATAGGCGAGGCCTACCAGATGGGCATGATGAGAAAAATGGAGTACGAGGCTTGAAATTTGCTGAAATTATAGGCGCGTGGGCGCTCCGCGACTTGATCGCCGAGTATCCCGTGGCGCGCGATTTTTTTCTTAACCTGAATATACCGTCTCTCGACATGGCGCTGACGCTCTCGGACGCGCTGCTCGCTGCGTCGGACGAGTGGCTCGAGGAATTCGGCCTGACGCGCCTTGAGATACCCGGGCAGCTTATACGCTTCCTTGAGACTATGACGGCCGCCGAGGAGGGGCGCCCCGTGTCGTCGCTCACCGTGCTCGGGGGCGTCGATAAGGACGGCGTCCCCGAAAACGCGGAGCTTCGCATAGACGCGGGCACGGTCGTCAGCATCGTCGGGCCCACGGGCTCCGGCAAAAGCAGGCTGCTCGGCGATATCGAGTGTCTGGCGCAGGGCGACACCCAGACGCGCCGCAGGATACTCATAGACGGCGCGGCGGTCGGCGAGGAGGAGCGCTTCAGGCTCGGCGGCAAGATAGTGGCGCAGCTCTCGCAGAATATGAATTTTGTGATGGACCTGACGGTCGCGGAATTCCTCGAGATGCACGCGCGCAGCCGCGCGGTGGGCGCGTCCGCCTCCGGGGACGCCGGCGGGCTCGTGCAGGTCTGCTTCGACTGCGCGAATTCGCTCGCGGGCGAGAAATTCACGCCGGACACAAAGGTCACGCAGTTGTCCGGGGGGCAGTCGCGCGCCCTTATGATCGCCGACTGCGCGTACATGAGCCGCTCCGCCATTGTGCTCATCGACGAGATAGAAAACGCGGGCGTGGACCGCGCGGAGTCGATAGCGCTGCTCGCCCGCTCTGAGAAGATAGTGCTCATATCGACGCACGACCCGCTGCTGGCGCTGGGCGCCGAGAAGCGCATAGTGATAAAAAACGGCGGTATCTATAAGGTTCTCGAGACGACGGCCGAGGAGAAGGAGAGCCTCCGCGAGATCGAGAGGATAGACAGGCTGCTTGGCAGCGCGCGCAGGGCCCTCAGGAGCGGCGAGCGCGTCGTGGCGGCGAAAATTGAAAGGTGGGACTGACAAATGTGGGAGCTTTACGACGCGCTGATCGACGGCATTCCGCCGGAGGTCAAGGCAGAGTTCTTCGCGTGCGGCGCTACGCACAGCATAGTGCGCGCCGACAGCGGCGGCATAGGGATAAGCAGCACGCTGGACGAGACGCGGCGATCCGCGATTCTTGCGAAAAAGGATCAGGGGATGCCGCTGCGCGAGCTCGCGGAGTGCATAAAATCGTGGGAATTCGTCGAGGCCGGTCTGGGGCTCGCGGCGATAAACGCTTGGTATAACAGCGCGGACCGTCTGCGCGCCCTTGGGGTGAACATATCTGACAGGCAGTTCGTGGAGGATCGCACCTCCGACCCGTTCATCGTCCTGCAAAAGGAGATAAGGGGCAAAAAGGTGTCCGTCATAGGGCATTTTCCGTATATCGACCAACTGTTTGCGCCCGTCTGCGACATATCGGTGATCGAGAAGTTCAAGCCGGAGGACGGGGACTATCCGGAGCAGGCGGCGGACTATCTGCTGCCCGAGAGCGACTACGTGCTCATAGCCAGCTATACGCTCGTTGAAAAAACGCTCCCGCGCTATCTGGAGCTGTCGAAGAACGCGAAGGTCACAATAGTCGGTCCCGCGACGCCCGTCGCGCCGGTACTGCGCGAGTTCGGCGTGCGCGATCTGGCGGGTTTCTACGTCCGCGACAGCGAGGAAGCGCGCCACACTATACTGACACACACCGGAAACGTCCACAAGCTCGGTCAGAAGATAAATTTCCGCCTGACCGCGGAAGGGTAGGGGGCAGCTTGAAACGTCATATTTTTCTGACAGGGGAGATACAGGTCGGAAAATCGACCGCGATACGCAAATTTCTGGACAACACGTCCGTCGGCGCCGACGGTTTCCTCACTCACATATTGCGCGAACGCGGAAGCCGCGAGCTGGCCGTCGCGCGTTTTGACACGGAGCGCGGCGAGACCGACTGGCGCCAAGCCGCCGTAACCTCTCCGCTCCGCTCCGCTGCCCTGCGCGATCTATTCGACTCGCACGGCGCCGCGATTGTAAACGCTTCCGGCGGGCGCCAAATAGTTATAATGGACGAACTCGGCGCCCTGGAGGAGGACTCGCCCGCGTTCAAGAGCGCCGTCGTCAATAAGCTTGACGGACAAACGCCCGTACTCGGCGTCATAAAAAAAGCCGAAAGCGCGTTCCTAGACTCGCTCTGCCGCCGACCCGACGTAGAGCTAATAACCGTAACCCCCGAAAACCGCGACGACATCCCCGCGGTCTTGGCGGAGCGTTATGCCCTTGACGCGGGTTTTTGTTCGTGCTACAATTTTCATAGATAAACAGAGCCGCGCGGCATATAATACGGGAGAACAAAAAAAGGGGGAAAGCGTAATGGCGACGGTATTTGACGTGGCAAAGTATATATCTGATAATCTCGGAGACATGACGGCGATGAAACTACAAAAACTCTGCTACTACGCACAGGCTTGGACGCTCGCATGGGACGAGGTGCAGCTTTTCGACGAGGATTTTGAGGCGTGGGAGAACGGTCCAGTTTGCCCGGTGCTGTTCGAAAAGCACCGGAAGCGCCTTGTTATACCTGCCGGCTTTTTTGACGGATACGCCGGTGATGCGCTTTCAGATGTGCAGCGTGAGAATATAGATATTGTATTGCGCGACTTTGGGCATTTTGAACCGCATGAATTGAGCAGCATGACTCACAGGGAGCGCCCATGGCGTGAGACGCGCGGCAATCTGCCGCTCGGTGAGCCGTGCAATAAGACCATCCCAAAAGAGCTTATGAGGGATTACTACAGCGGGCTGCTCGACTGATTATGTCAATCTTTATTCACTTGCCATGTCCAACATGGAGCGGTTGTATGGAGTAATCATTGACGGAGTGTTTTTTCTGATCTGGTACGACCCGGAGCATGAGATATACCCTGTAGGAAAACGGCATACATAAACACCACATTACAAATCGGATAAACCGGGACGGGCCAAGC
>JAISBX010000072.1 GCA_031265965.1 Oscillospiraceae bacterium
AGGCGGAAGCGCATACCGCCGGAGGGGCGGTTTTCCGCGGTCACGGTCCCGCCGAGGCCCAGTACCGTGTTGCGGACGATCGACAGCCCCAGACCGCTGCCGCCGGCCTCGCGTGAGCGTGCCTTGTCGACGCGGTAGAAGCGGTCGAAGATGTGCGGCAGGTCGGATTCGGGCACGCCTATGCCCGTGTCGTCCACCGTGAGCGTCACGTGCTCGGCCTCCCGGGACAGCTTTAAGGACACGAGGCCGCCGGGCATGTTGTATTTTACCGCGTTCTCCACGAGGTTCAGAACGATCCTGTACACGTCGTCGCGCGAGGCGAGAATGAAGCAGCCGCCGTCCAGCTCCGAATTGATCGACAGGCCTTGGCTGGCCGCCAGAGGGCGGAGCATATGCAGGGCGTCCGTCGTCACCTCGCGTATGTCAACGCTAACTCGCTCGTCCGCTATGCTGTTGTCGAGCCGGGTGAGCGCTATGAGCTTTTCCGTCGTGCGCGCCAGACGCTCCGACTCGTTGCCTATATCGGTCACGAACTCGCGCACGGTGTCGGTGTCCATGTCGTCGTTGTTGAGTATGCTGTCGCTGAGCAGGCGTATCGACGCGAGCGGGGTCTTGAGCTCGTGTGAGGCGTCCGCGACGAAGCGGCGGCGTATTTCTTCCGTGTCGCGCAGGCGGTTCGTCAGGCTGTTGAACTCCTCGCCGAGCAGCGCGAGCTCATCGTTGCCGCTGACGCTGATGCGGTAGTTGTACTCGCCCTCGCGGACCGACTGTATCGCGCGCAGTATGCCGGATATGCGCCTCATGACGGTCCAGAGTATGAGCGCCACTATGAACACGGACAGCGCCGCGACGAGTATGGATATGCTCTTGATGGTGCTCTGGAGCCCTATGAGGATGGCGCCCTGCTGCGCATCGCCGTCGTGCACGTACACGGCGCCTGCCACGGCGCCGTCGCGCATGACGGGCATCAGCGCGCTGCTGTAGAACACGCCCTCCGAGAACCGCAGGCTGAACACATCGTATCCGTCGAGGGATCTTGTGAAGCTGCGGCTGAAGAAGTCCGCGTAGTACGGGCTGCCCGTGCCGTTCGTCGTGTCGTAAAGGACGGAGCCTCCGCCGTCGGTTATTACCACGTGCATGGCGTCGTCGACGTCGAGCCGCTCCATGACCTGCGACACGTCGTCGATGCTCAGCGTGTCGAAGTCGGCCAGAGCGGTCTCCATTATGGCGGCCTGATTGCGTATGAGCGCGTGCTTCGACGTGAAGATCATATCGCGCGCGGCCGTCAGAAAGTATGTGTTCATCAGTATGAGGACCACGGCTATTATCGTCGCGTACGACAGCGCTATTTTGGTTTGCAGGCTGCTGATGAACCTGACAAGCTTTCCGTTATCTCTTGAAATATCCGACCGCCTCCCGTCAGCGCGCGGCGACGCGTCAGCTCTTGAAGTAGTACCCGACGCCCCACTTTGTCATGATGCGCTCCGGTTGCGCCGGGTCGCGCTCCAGCTTTTCCCTGAGCCTGCGGACGTGTACATCGACCGTTCGCGTGTCGCCCTGATACTCGTAGCCCCAGATGATGTTGAGCAGATTCTCGCGGCTGTAGACCCTGTCCTGATTGCGGGCGAGCAGCTCGATGACGTCGAACTCGCGCGCCGTCAGATCGACGGGTATGCCGTCCTTTTTCGCGATGCGCTTCTCGCTGTCGAGCGTTATATGGCCCGCGGTCAGCGGTTCGCCGCCGGACATCTGGTTTGTGACGGACGCGCGCCTGAGCAGTGCGCGTATGCGCGCCTTGAGTTCGAGGATGTTGAACGGCTTCGTCACGTAGTCGTCCGCGCCGTACTCGAAGCCCATGATCTTGTCCATGTCCTCGCCGCGCGCCGTCAGCATTATTATGGGCACCATTGAGAATTCGCGTATCCGCATACACGTCTCCAGCCCGTCCAGCTTGGGCATCATGACGTCGAGCACGATGAGGTCGAAGGCGCCGTTTTTCGCGAGCTCCACGGCCTCCTCGCCGTCGTAAGCGGCGTCGACCTGATAGCCCTCGTTTTCAAGATTGAATTTTATGCCCTTTATAAGCAGCTTTTCGTCGTCGACTACGAGGATCCTCACGGATAAACACCTCCAAATTTTTCAGCCGAGCGTGATGTGGTCCTTTATATCGGCGAACTTGGCGTTTCCTATCCCGGTCACCTCAAGCAACTCCTCTATATATGTAAACGCCCCGTTTTGCTCCCTGTACTCAATTATGCGCGCCGAGAGCGACGGCCCTATCCCGCGCAACTCCTGAAGCGTGTCGGCCGATGCCGTGTTGATGTTGACGCGCCCCTGCGCGTCGTGCTCGGTGTCCGCCGACGCCGTCGGCTCTGCCGGTCCCGTCGCTTCAGGCTCCGGGGTAGGCGACGGAGCTGACGTTGACGCGCCTCCGGATTCCGTATCGGATATTTCAGGCGGCTCCGCCGGCACGATATTCCCGGGCGCCCCCATCCTCCCGACGAAGAAGCCGCCGACAAAGCACACGAACGCCACGGTAATAATTATGACCGACAATTCTGCTTTTCTGGTTCTCATGGTTTTTCTTCCTGTTTTCTGCTATACTATTTTATCACTCCTAGCAGCCTCATTATACACTCGGTGCTCAAAAAATACAATAACGCAACGCAACCGAAGTCCATTCAATCTTTCAATCTACCACGCTCAGCGTAAACACGAACCGCGTCATTCCGCCGTCGCTTGTGACGTATATGTCCTCGTTGTGGTTGTCCAGTATGGTCTTGACGATGTACAGCCCTAGACCGACGCCCTCGCGGTCGGCGCTTCTGGAGCGGTCGGTCTTGTGGAATCTGTCGAAGATCAGCGGCATCTCGTTTTCCGGGATCACACCGCCGCGGTCCTCGATCGCGACGAACGCCTTCGCGCCCTGCTTCCACAGGCTGATCCTGATCTCGCTGCCGTCGTCCGCGAATTTTATAGCGTTGTCGAGCAGGTTGTACACCACCTGATTTATGGAGTCCTTGTCACCTCTGACAATCACCGGTTCCTCGGGAAGATCCACAGCCGCGTCCAGTCCGCGCTCCTCGAGCCTTCCGCTGAAGCCGAGAAGCGTCACGCGGATGACCTCCGCTATATCGAAGCTTTCCTTCAGCAGTTCCTCGCGGTCTTGGGCGCGGAACCGCGACGTGTCCAGCATACCGCGCACGAGGCGCGACAGGCGGCGCGTCTCGGAGGATATAATTTCCAAATATTTCCTTTCATTTTCGGGCGGGACAGTCCCGTCGAGTATGCCGTCGGCAAAGCCCGCGATGACCGTCATTGGCGTCTTCAGCTCGTGGGACACGTTGGCGACGAATTCGCGCCGCAGGCTCTCCGAGCGTTCGAGCGAGTCCGCCATCGCGTTAAACGCCTGCATTAGCTGGCCTATCTCGTCGGCGCGCCCCGTCTCTTTGACGCGCACGTCAAAATCGCCGCGCGCGAACCGGTGCGCGGCGAGCGCCATCGCGTTTATCGGCGCAGACATCTTCTTTGACATTACGAGCGAAATAAGGAACGTCAGCGTCATTACAATTCCGGCAATGACCAAAAATACGCCGGCGAACTGGCGCCATATATCTATCATCGTGCCGATCTCGCTCGTCAGAAACATATATCCGAAGATATAGTCGCCCCGCGACGTCTCCGCGACGAGCGGCACGGCCGTGATGTATCTGCTCTCGCCGTAGAGCCCGCCGAGCTGCGATACGAAAGCGCTCTCCTGCCGCGACGCGACGAGCGCGAGCACATCGCCCGGAACGCTCTTGCCGATGTACGGACTGTTGAACTGTTCGTCCGAGCACGACACAACGAGGCCGCTTGTATCGGCGATCAGAATGTCGAAGCCGGATATGCCCGAGAGCGCGGTCAGCAGCATACGTATCTCAAACGCGCTGAGATCGTAGTTGAAGCGCGGGCTCTGCGCGTTTATATACCTGACGGTCTCGCGCGCGGAGACGGACATGGATTTGCGCCTCTCCTGCATGATGAGACTTCGGCTCCACGTGAAAAACACGCCCCCGAGCATGAAAAAGCTCACAAGAAATACCAACGCCATCGCGATGAAATTTCTTACGTATGTGCTGTGCCTCATGCGTCGTTCAGCTCAAACTTGTAGCCAACGCCCCACACCGTCTTGAGCGACCACTTATCGCTGACGTTCTCCAGCTTCTCCCGCAGTCGCTTTATGTGTACGTCCACGGTGCGCGAATCCCCGAAATAATCGAAGCCCCACACCTCGTCGAGCAGTTGATTGCGCGTGTACACCTTGTTAGGCGAGGACGCGAGGTGATAGATCAGCTCCATTTCCTTCGGGGGCGCATCGACGCGTTTGCCGGCGACCGTCAGTTCAAACGAGTCCATATCTATCACAAGCTTGTTGAACACGAGCCGCCTCTGCTCGTCCGCGCCGTCCCCGTAACGCCTAAGGACCGCGTGTATCCGCGCCAGCAGTTCCTTGACCTCGAACGGCTTGACGACATAGTCGTCGGCGCCCATCTCGAGGCCCGACACCTTGTCAAACGTCTCGCCCTTCGCCGTAAGCATTATTATCGGAGCCTTCGACATGCCGCGGATCTCGCGGCATACCTCCCAGCCGTCCATCACCGGCAGCATGATATCGAGCAGCACAAGCTCCGGTGAGACGCGCTCAAATTCCGCGATCCCCGCCGCTCCCGTGACCGCGATAGTGACCGCGAAGCCCTCTTTTTCGAGATATAGGCGCAGGAGCTCCGCAATATTAGTATCGTCCTCGACGACCAGCACTTTTTTTGCCACGCCGTTCACCACCTTATAAATATGATACCACCAGTATTCTAATCAATGGTGAACAAAATGTAAAGCGTGCGTGATTCTCAATTTATGGAACCTTTGACTCAGTCGTGAATATACTGTCGTAGAGGCGGCAGTGCCCGGCAGTACGCAACGACTGAATAATGAGGTTTTTTTATGAACAGTGATCGTATCGACGACATGGGCAA
>JAISBX010000103.1 GCA_031265965.1 Oscillospiraceae bacterium
GAGGGCGGAGACGAACATATTGTATTTTTTGGTGGGCTCCGCCATGAACGCCGTCGCCATTTGCGTGACCGCGTTGCCGGAGCGCATAATCTGTGACCGCTGCAATATCCCGTCCACGACCTGCGTGTGGTCTATGATTTCCGTGAAGCGCTCCGCGACGGCCTCGTAAAACGCGGAGGTACCCGCTTTCAGGTCCGATTTGCCGCGCTTGATTTTGGCTTTTGTCTCCATTTCGGCGGCGTTCCACAGCAGGCCCCACGCCATGGCGTCCGCCTTGCCCGCGAGCGCCATGGATGCGCTCCGCACCTTTTCAAGCTTAGAATCGGCGTTGAACAGCACGGATTTGAGCGAGCGTCCCGTGCCGACGTCGAAATACCCCCAGTCCTTCCATTGGGCGATAGGCGCGTATTTCTTCGCCTTTTCCCAGCCCTTGCGCGGTAGCGCGCCTTCCAGTAGGTACTTGGGGCTTATCATGTCGCCCGCGCGTATGAGCGCCGTGGGCTGCTGTATAACGACGCGCAGGTTGGCGCCCACCGCGCCGGACTTGAACATTCGCGTAAGCGCGCCCGTGCCGTCGTGCGCGCCCTCTATGCCCCCGGCTAGGTCGGTCATAAGTTTCAGCGCGTAATCGGAGCCTTTGCCGCCGAAAAATTCATCAAGAATTTGCTTCGTAGTGTCGTACACCCCGCCGTCCGGGTTGCGGAACTTCCGGTTGAGTATGCGCATCATGTCCGCCTCGGCCGCCAGCTGCCCGGCGTATGTCGCCATGTCCGCCGCCGACTGCGAGAAGTCGTCAAAGAAGCTGTCGACGCGTACGGCGGTCGCCGCGTGCGGCACTACCGGCTTTGACATTCCCCGGTTCTTTACGCTCGTCTGCCGCGTGGCGCGCTCAATCGACGTCATGATCTCCCGCGAATCAGAGCGTATCGCCGAATAGTAGTCCTCGGTGAATTTCTTGTATCCATAAACCTCTTGGCTTGCCTCGTTGCCGTAAGCGCCCAGCGTTTCCGATTGATACCTCTGCATTGCGCGCACATACGCCTTTTGTTCGTTAGTTAGGGTCTTCAACGCTTCGGCGAGCTCGCCCTGCGTTATGTTCCGCACCGTACTTATCCGTTTGCGCGCCTTTAACCCTTCCTTTATGGACGAGGGCAGCAGTCCGCCGGCGAAAATATGTTCAAGCGCCTGTTCGCGGCGCGTAAGCGCGTAAAGCTTCATGAGCTGCGCCGTTGTCATAGTGACTTTTTCGCCGCCGAGCGTTACGGACCGTTTCTCGCGTTCGAGCGCCGTAACGTCCACCTTGTATTGTTTGAGCGTTTTTTCGGTGAACTTTTGCACCTGCGCCGCTATGCGCGTAGTCTTGTCCTGCGCGTCGCGCAGCGTCCGGAACATCTCATTTCCCGCGTCGCCGAGCATGTGGAAAAACGTTTCAGGCGTGAGCATATCCAGCTTGACGAGTTGCTTCATCTTCGCGGAGATCACGCCGTCGGTCGTCTCTTTCTTGCGGTTGTACGCCGTATCCTCGCGCAGCCTGTCGGACACCCCCGAGATCGTGTCGGTCCTTTTCAGGGCAAACGCCTTGTTGGCCGAGCTTACCGCCGCCTCAATGCCCCGCAAAGCTTTCCAGAGCGTTTCTAGCTGCGCCGCCGACATATCTTTCATGCTCGTGTCAGAATCCGCCTGAACGTCTTCTATGTAGCCCTGCAAGTCGGGGTCTATCACGAGCTCGCCGCCGTCGATTTCAAGCTGTTTTTTGAGCTTGCCGATTTTGTAGTCGGTTCCAACATCGAGCTCGATCGCCGACAGGAACTCCATAACGGCGGCGCGCAGCCCCTCCGGCACGTGCTTCGCGTCCGATGGGCGCAGGAGCTTCGCAGATAAATCTTTCGCGTGCCGCGCTATCTGCGCGCGCCTGTTCCGCTTCTCGTATTTCTCGCGCTCTTTAGCCTTAGTTTCCCTGCGCGTTTTAGAGACGCGCCTCTTTGCGTTGTCCTTTAGCCGCCCAATGCGCCGCTCGTAGTTCTCACCCTGCCGCGTCATCACTCTGTTTGTACGGCTGTCCCTGTCGAGCTCTATACCCATCTCGCGCAAGTCCGCAAGCTGCGCGAGCCTGTCGGACACGAGTTCGTCGTTGTACGCCTCCGAGCTGTTCGGCGTGTTGCGAGCCTCCGCGCGCAGCGCTTTCAACCGCCGCTCCTCGCTGTCGATTATCTCCTTATTCGCCCACGCCTCGTCAACGACGTCGAGCACCCGGCGCCACTTGTCCATCGGGTTCGTAATGTCGTCGGGGAAGAACCCTTTGCCGAACGCGTACTGCAATTCTTGATATATCCCGTCCGGCGTCTCGCCGCCCTCGTTGACGAGTTTCAACTTGCCGAAATACTGTTTCCGCATATCGTTGTACGAATCAAAGCCGTAATCGGAGCCGTCGCCCCTGTCGCCCTCCGCAAAAGAGATAGGCGTAGTGCGCATGAACCTCCGGATCTCCGCATATTCCGGCTCCGTTGCGATGGCGTCGTCGAGCTTCGCGTACTCGGATTCGGATAGGGAGAATCTGGGGGCGTTGTTTGCGCCGCCCGAAATTTCCCGCTTGACATTCCATAAATCGCGTAGTACACTGTTAACAGTTGGAGCGGATGTACCGCCGCGAACCTCGGGTTGCTCGGGGGACTCGGTTGAACGGGCATCGGCTCCTTCGTTTGCATACACCTCATGTACATAGAATCGTTGTGTCCCCATGGATGGGGTCGCTTTTACTACAACACCTTCAAAATATTGCTTACCGGCAATTGTCACCGGCGCGGCTATTAGAAACGAATCATATCCGCGCCCTTTCCAATTTTCTTCTGCACTGATAATTTTGCCTTTGCGCAGGACATCCGGCACGGCGGCGAATGCCGTCGCTTTTTCGTTCCCAATACCATGGGCTATGCTATCTTTCGCGCCGCGTCGAGTCAATGAGATTTCTCCAATATCGGGGTTGTTTACGCTACCGCCGAGCTTATCATAATATGCCGCAACTTCCGTAGCAAGAGTCTTCCCACCCGCGCGGAACTCGTCGCCCGTGAGCTGCGCCACGGGCTGCATGGCGGCGACGGTGCGCTTGTTCTCGGTTGCCTCGGCGTCGGACAGGGAATACATGACCTCGCCGCCCAGCGCCTCCTCCGCGTCGGAGAGTATCTTAATAGCCTTGTCGTCAAACACAACATAAGACTTGCCGTCCCGCTGTCCGTCGTAGACAATGCCCTTTATGCCGATGTCGTTGAGCCACCGGGAAAGCTCC
Organism: Oscillospiraceae bacterium; assembly: GCA_031265965.1. Next base: position 3,284 of record JAISBX010000103.1, read on the forward strand.
TCCGACGACTCTCTGACGAACGGGGCTATCTCCATCGATCCCAGCGCAGACCCATCTTCCCCAGATAAGGCACCGTACAGTTCGCGGCCGGAGTCGTAATCCCCAAGTGCCTCTTTCACCATCCGTGCCGTTATTCCTGCCCGTTTCAGCGCAGTCCTTACTTCTTTCGGCTGCTTTACCAGTGACAGATTCTCATTCAGCATGACGTCCTCGTCGGGGATGTCCACGGTGTAGACGTTGCCGGCATTTCGTTGTATGACCGTTTTTCCTAGTAGGCTGCGCCCCTGTTCGGCCCTGCCCAAATATTTGTTGCGGTTTTGTTCGTCTCCTTTGGCGGCGTATTCGTTTGCTATGGCAACATTGTCGTCAATATAGCCCTGCAATTCGCCTTTGGCAGCTGCCGTGTAGGCGTCTCTTTTCGCCGCGTCTTTTAGCTCCACGGGTTTCCCATTCACAAGAAACTTGTTGTCACCGCTGAGCATCTTTTGATATTTCTCCGACGTCTCCCTGTCCGCAGCGAAATACAGCCCCCATCCGTGCGCCTGCGCTCCCTCGCCCTCGCCGATATGGTCTAGCAGGAACTCGCTGAACGTGTAAGGCGTCCCGTGGTAGGCTATGGAGTATTTCGGCAGCTTGTCGAGGTTGCTCTCGATGTTTTCGCGGGTGAGGGCGTTTTTTGTGCTATCATCTGATTTTGCAGTATCGGACTGCGTTTCGGTTTGGGGATTGTTTCCGCCCAAATTTTGGGTATTGACACCGTCCGCGCCCTGTGGTACACTATCATTATTGAGGGTGTCCGCGCCAATTGCTTCGGGATGAGCATACAGCCCGTTGATTTGGTTGCCGGACATCTTCTCTTTGTTGTAAAGTTCTTCGCTCTTTCTGCTGAGCGAGTCTATGTATCTCTGCCCCGCGCCAAAAGCGGAAACCACGAGATTGTACGCCCCGTCCGTTTTTGTTTCAGGCGCGAGCTCGACAACGGCTATCGTGTTGTTTTTCCCAGTTACGGGAACGCTCGTTATGACTGTAATCCTGCCATTTTGCTGTCTCAGCATTTTTTGGGGAGTGTCAAGAGCTGATATTACGTTTTTCAACCCCTCATCGCCCAAACCGTGGTAATTACCGTCAAGTTTGCCCGATTCCCGCACGGCCAAGTACATCGCGTCGTATCGCATTGTTATTGGAAGATCACGCGCGGACGCATACTCCCGGAGCACTTTCGGCGTCGTGCTTGTCAGCAGTACCAGTCGAGCCGGAGATGACGTTATATTTCCGTCGATTTCGTCAAGAGCGTTGTCGAGCGAGATTTCAAATTGTCCCGCGTCACCCGCTATGCTGGACCTCTCGCCGCCCTGCGTGTTTTCCCCCGCGCCCCTCATCATCTCGCCTATGCGCTGTTCGAGCCGTTGGAGCTGCGCGGCGGTTGCCCTGTCAGCGGCGGTGCCCGTCAGGCGGCTCCTGACATCCGCTATCCAGTTGCGTATCGCGTCGAGCACGCGGCGAACGACGCCGGGCTTCTCAGACATCATACGGCTCACACTCTGCTCGTTGCCGAATTGCTCCTGTAGGTAGTTCGCGACTACCTCGGCTTCGCGCGTCTCGGCAGACATATCGCGGTACGCTGCGGGCAACGCGTTCAATGCAGCGTTAAACGCGCGTCCGCCCATAAGCTCGCGCACGGCGCCGGATAGCTCCGCGTGAAATGCCGCATCGGACTGTTGGAGGTCGTGCGTGACCTCGTGCATGGCGGTAGTGAGTATAGCGGCGTCAGTGTCGAGTATCGAACTGTTGAGGTTTATTGTGCGCGTCGCGGGATCGTACCAGCCGTTGAGCCCGGAGCGGCGCACGGCGTCGCTTGCGCCCTCCGGAGCTTGCAGATTATCGGCGACATTGATTTTTACTCCGGTGATTTCCGCGAGTCGGTCAAGGGTCTGCGCCGTTTTTGGCGAGGTGTTTTCTCCTGTATTGTTTTCGCGCTTCGTCTGCCGCGCCGACACGCGTTTGGCGGTCTCGGCGTCGAGGTTCCCCGCTCTGTATATGGCTGTACGGAGCCTGCTGGGGAGCTGTGACGTGTTCTTGCCGATAGGCACGCTCATGTAGCCCCGCGTGTATATCTCAGCAGCGGCGCTCGCCTCGGCTGAACTCTCCCCGTACTGCGTCCGCACCGCCGCAAGTTCCCGTTTCCCGTTCGCCCCAACGTTCCCGCCCGCAGGGGCGCGATTTATCGCGCCCTGCCCCTGTGCCGCGCCCTGCCCCTGTGTGCCGCTATCGCTGGCCGCTACGCCAAATCTCTCGCCGCCGTCCTCGCCATATCTGTTATCCGCTATCTGTTCCCTGTTATCTGCGTACGCCGCTTCCCGTACGGCCTCGTCGACACCCGCGACTATCTCTGCGAAATCCGGGCTGCTTTCCAGCACGTCAAAATCGGCATCGTCGAGTTCCTGCAGCTGCCCGCGCGCGACGGTGCTTATTATCCGCGCCGCCGTTTCAATGTCCGGCGCGTCCTCGACTTCATCTTCAATCAACCACTCCCGAATGGTATCCGCGTCATATCCCCCGAATTCCGGCGTCCCAAAACCGTCGTTGTCGTCGTATGGCGCGAACTCCCCCGTCCCATTCCCCTCCGTTGGAGGGGTGGCGCCGCGCGCCGGGGTGGTTGCACCGTCCGCCGCAACATCTCCCGCGCCCGTAACGCTGTTGCCTTCCGCGCTCGCGGCGGTCGCGGCGGCCGCCCGCGCCCGCTCCGCAATACGGTTGTCCCTCGCAACGTTGTAGTTGTTCTTGCCGACGCCGAACGCGCCGAATACGCCGCCGGACACGGCGCCGCCGAGCCCTGCGGAAAGCACATTGTTGACAAAAAACTGCTTTATTGCCGCGCTGTTGGCCTCGT
>JAISBX010000111.1 GCA_031265965.1 Oscillospiraceae bacterium
ACGACGACGGGGATAAACCTTGCGGCTGCGCTGAGGACGGCGGGCAAGAGGGTTTTGCTTTGCGATATGGATCCGCAGGGGAATGGGACGTCGGGGAGCGGCGTCGATAAGCTCAAGGCGCTGCCTAATATATATGACGTCCTTATACGGGGGACGGCGACAAGGGACGCGATCCACGATGCGAAATATTACGACATTCTGCCGTCAAATAAGATGCTCGCGGGCGCGACAGTTGAGCTCGTGAACACGGACGACCGCGCGCGAGTGCTGAAGAAGGCGCTGTCGGAGGTCTCGGACGAGTATGATGTAATACTGATCGACTGCCCGCCGTCTCTCGAAATGCTGACGCTCAACGCGCTGTGCGCCGCGAACTCTATCATAATACCCGTGCAGTGCGAATATTTTGCGCTTGAGGGCATATCCGACCTCATCGAGACGGTGAGGATGATAAAACGGGAGCTGAATCCCGGCGTTGAAATAGAAGGGGTGCTGCTCACTATGTACGACGCCCGGACGAACCTGTCCGCGCAGGTCGCCGCCGAGTTGAAGCGCTATTTCAGCGGCAAGGTATACACCGTCGCGGTACCGCGCAACGTGCGCATAGCGGAGGCGCCCAGCCACGGTATGCCAATATCGGTATACGACCGGAATTCGCGCGGCGCGCAAGCCTACAACGCCTTGGCGGAAGAATTTATAAAAAAGAATTTTGCTTGAGGCGATGAAAGGGGACTGGATATAGATGGCGGCAAAGGGTTCGGGAAAAGGGCTTGGGACGGGCTTGGGGGCGCTGCTCGGCGAAGAGGCGGTCAAGCCGAACGATTTTACGTATATACCGATCGCGAAGATCGATACTAACAAGGATCAGCCGCGCACGCGGTTCGATAAGGCGGCGCTTGACGAGCTGGCGGACTCCATACGCGAGCACGGCATTTTGCAGCCGCTGACGGTGCGGGGGCTCGGGGACGGGTACTATCAGATAATAGCGGGCGAGCGGCGGTGGAGGGCCGCCATGCAGATTGGGCTGACAGAGCTGCCGGTCCGCGTTATAGAAGCCGACGACAGGAAGACCGCCGAATTATCGCTCGTCGAAAACCTGCAACGCGAGGACCTCAACGCCGTGGAGGAGGCCCGCGGGTACAGGACGCTGATTTCGAACTTCGGGGTGACGCAGGACGAGGCGGCGGCGCGCGTCGGCAAGTCGCGGCCCGCCGTGGCGAACGCCCTCAGGCTGCTCGCGCTGCCCGAGGACGTGCTGACGCTCATCGAGAGCGGCGAGCTGAACGCGGGCGCTGCGCGGGCGCTGCTCCCGCTCAAGGACGGGGAGGTCATACGGGCCGCCGCGCGCGAGATAACAGACAGGGGCTACAGCGTCCGCGAGGCGGAAAAACTCGGCAAACGGCTGCTGCGGGAGCGATCGCGACCGAAACGGGAGGCCGAAGCGCCGGGCGGGACGTATGTAAATTATCTCGAACAGGTCGAGCGGTCGCTCAGCGGAAAGCTGGGGCGGCGCGTCCAAATAAAGCAGGGGAAGAATAAAGGGAGAGTAGAAATCGAATATTACGATGAGGACGATTTTGAGCTGCTGAGCGCCGCGCTCGCGGCGCTTGAGGGGAATATACGCGCCAAGCTGTGATACGGCGTGAATAGAGTCATTTTATGTCTGAAGTACAACGAAAGGAATGTCCTATATATGATCGACATAAAGCTTATAAGGGACGACCCGCAGGCGATCAAGGCCCGCCTCTTGAAAAAAGAGGCGGATTGCGGCGTCCAGATCGACCGTATAACGGAGCTTGATATGCGCAGGCGCGAGCTCATATCGCTTACAGAATCCGGCAGGGCCGAGCAGAACAAGCTCTCAAAACAGATACCAGCCATGCGCAAGGGCAGAGAGGACACCGCCCCCGTCGTCGCGCATCTCAACGAGCTGAAGCAAAAAATACGCGATTACGACGCGCAGCTCCGCGACGTGGAGGGCGAGTATCAGACGCTCCTCTACAGCCTGCCAAATCTGCCGGACGAGGATCTCGCGCCGGGCGGAAAGGAAAACAACGAGCCGCTGCGGTACTTCGGGGAGCCGCACAAGTTCGATTTTGAGCCGAAGCACCACGTCGATCTGTGTACAAAGCTGGGGCTTATCGACTACGAGCGCGGCGTAAAGCTCGCCGGCAGCGGTTTTTGGGTGTACCGGGGGCTCGGCGCGCGGCTTGAATGGGCGCTGCTGAATTTTTTTATCGACACACACATCTCAGACGGATATGAGCTCGTGCTCGTGCCGCATATGCTGGAATACGAGTGCGGGCTCACAGCCGGGCAATTCCCCAAGTTTGACGACGAGGATTACTGGATAGCCAATCCCACGGACGGGCGGCGCCACTATATGCTTCCCACGGCCGAGGCCGCGCTCGTGTCGCTGCACAGAGACGAGATAGTTCCGGAATCTGAAATGCCCAAAAAGTATATCTCATATACGCCCTGCTTCAGGAGAGAGGCGGGGAGCTACGGCGCGGACGAGCGCGGGATGGTGCGCGGGCACCAGTTCAACAAGGTGGAAATGGTGCAGATAACGCGCCCGGAGGACTCGGACGCCGCATTTGAAGAGCTCGTGACAAAAGCCGAGCGGCTCGTAAAAGACCTCGGGTTCCACTTCCGCACCGTAAAGCTCGCCGCGGGAGATTGCAGCGCCGCGATGGCGCGCACGTATGATATAGAGATACAGATACCGTCGATGGCGGGCTACAAGGAAATATCGTCCGTATCGAATTCCCGCTCTTATCAGGCGCGGCGCGGGATGATCAGGTTCCGGCGGGAGGCGACGGGGCAGATAGAGTACGTCCACACGCTGAACGGCTCGGGACTGGCCACCAGCCGCATATTGCCCGCGCTTGTGGAGCAAAATCAGCAAAAAGACGGCAGCGTCGTCATACCGGAGGCGCTTCGTAAATATATCGGCGGACTGGAAGTAATACGGTAGAGCCGCCGGATGCAGGGAGAACTGGAGTCAATATTAAAAAGCGGCGCCGTGGAATACGGGCTGGAGCTTACGGGCGAAATGACAGACGATTTCGCCCGGTTTGGCGCGATGTTGACGGAGAAAAACCGCGTCGTGAACCTGACCGCTATATCGGGCGAGTCCGATATAGCTTCGCTGCATTTTCTCGACAGCCTCGCTCTCCTGACGCTTCGCTGCGTAAAAAACGCGGATAGGGGCGCCCGGTTCATAGACGTCGGCAGCGGGGCGGGCATTCCCGGGCTGCCGCTGCGGATAGCCGCGCCGCAATACAACTGCACGCTGCTCGACTCAAATAATAAGCGCGTGAGTTTTACGCGGGAGGCCTGCCGCGCGCTGGGTTTTGACGATGTGACAAGCGTACACGCCCGGGCGGAGGAGTACGCGCGGACGGGCGGCAGGGACGCGTTTGACTTTGTCGCATCGAGGGCGCTGGCGCGTCTGAACGTACTGTGCGAGCTGTGCCTGCCGCTCACAAAGCCGGGCGGATTTTTCGCGGCGATGAAGGGCGCGGATATATCGGACGAAATAGATGGAGCGAAAAACGCGATAGAGGCGCTCGGCGGCCAACTTGCAGAAACCGTCGAATACGTTATACCGCATACGGACATCAGGCGAAGTATTGTCGTAATACGCAAGGCCGCGGCGACGCCCGCGCGTTATCCGCGCAGATTCGCCAAGATACAGCGCGAGCCGCTGTAAATGGGAGGGCTTATATGCTCGCACTTTCAAAAGCGATAACAGGGGAGCCGCAGGTCCGGAGACTGATAGAGTGCGTCAAGACAGGGGGGACGCCCGTTGTCATATCCGGGCTTTCGGGCGTTCACCGCGCGCATCTGGCGGCGGCGATACGCGCGGAGACGGGCAGGCCGCTCGTCGCCGTTTGCGCGGACGAGGCGGAGTGCGCGAAGATGGCCTCCGACATGTCACTGCTGGCGGAGGCGCCGGTCGTGATACTGCACAGCCGCGAGTACACGTTCCACAACGCGGAGGGCGTGTCGCGCCAGCTCGAACAGGCGCGTGTCGGCGCGCTTTTCAAGCTGGCGAACGGCGCGCCGCTGACGGCCGCCACCGTCGACGGGCTGCTGCAGCGCGCCATTCCGAAAAGCGCGCTGCTCGGCGCCGCCGTGGAGATAAACGACGGCGGCGGCTACGTCATGGAGGAGCTGGCGGAACGGCTGCTGCGAGCCGGATACCGCCGCTGCGAGCAGGTGGAGGGCTTTGGACAGTTCGCCGTGCGCGGCGGCATCCTTGACTTCTTCTCGCCCGCCCACGACGAACCCGTGCGCTGCGAGTTTTTCGGCGACGAGATCGACTCCATGGGCTATTTCGACGCCGCCACGCAACTGCGCACGCAGGGCGTGAAGCGGGCGCTTGTGATACCAGTCGCGGAGACGCTGCCGTCGTTGTACTCGGATATATACGGGGAGAAGGCGGACGGGCTCGCGGCAAATTTGAGGGCGCTCTCCGAGCGCCTGCAGCGGCGCAAGGCGACAAATCCCGCGCTCATCGCCAATATCGGCGCGGACGCGGAGCGCCTTGAGAGCCGCAGGGCGTTTCCGGCGGCCGACAAGTACATGGAGCTTATATATCAGATGGCCGTCGGGCTCGACTACGTCGATCCGGACGCCGTTATACTGGTGTGCGACCCGCCGCGCGTACGCGAACGCGCGAACAACTACTTGTGGCAGCTCGGGGAGGACGTCACGGCGCTCCTTGAGGCGGGGTCTATCGAGAGCGGGCTGGCACGCTTTTCGGAGAGCTGGGACGGGTTTACGGCGCGGCTGGAGGACAGGCCGGTCGTCATGGCGGACAGCTTCACGGGCGGCGCGTATCCGTGGGCGCCGCGCGCCATGTTCAGCCTGACGGCGAAGCAACTGCCGTCCTACGGCGGCAGCATGGAGACGGCGGCGGGCGACATAGACCACTACAAGGGCTCGGGCTTCTCGACGCTCATCCTCTGCCGCGACCGGCGGCGCGCGTCGTCGCTTACGGAATTCCTGGAGCAGCACGGCGTCACGTCGGCGATCGATTTCACTCTGGGCGCGATGCCGGGGCGCGGACAGTGCGTCGTGTCCGTCGGGGCGCTGTCGGCAGGCATGGAGTATCCCGGCATAAAGCTCGCCGTCATAACCGAGGGGCAGATAGTGGGCAGCCCGTTCGCGCGGGCGGGCAGCCGCCGCAAACGCGAACGGCGCGGACGGGAGCGGCTGCAAAGCTTCACGGATCTCTCGCCGGGCGACCTCGTCGTTCACGAGCACCACGGGATAGGGCGGTTTACCGGCATATTCAAGATGCCGGTGGACGGGATCGAAAAGGATTACATAAAGATCGAGTACGCGGGCGGCGACACGCTGTATGTGCCCGCCACGCAGCTCGACCTTGTGGCTAAGTATATCGGCGCCGGCGAGGACACGCACACGCGGCTGTCAAAGATGGGAGGCGCCGAGTGGACGCGCGCGAAATCGAAGGCAAAGGCCGCCGCCAAGGACATGGCGAAGGATCTCATAGCGCTGTACGCCGAGCGCCAGCGCGCGCGCGGGCACGCGTTCGCGCCCGACAGCACATGGCAGGCGGAATTCGAGGACCGGTTCGGGTATCAGGAGACCGACGACCAGATAAAGTGCGTTTCAGAGATCAAGGCCGACATGGAGCGCCCCATCCCGATGGACCGCCTGCTCTGCGGCGACGTCGGTTACGGGAAGACCGAGGTAGCGCTGCGCGCCGTGATGAAGTGCGTGCTCGACGGAAGACAGGCGGCGATATTGGCGCCGACGACGGTTTTGGCGCAGCAGCATTACGTGACGATCATGCGCAGATTCGCCGGATATCCCGTGAACAGCGCGATCCTGAGCCGGTTCCAGTCCGCAAAGGAGATACGCAAGAGTATGCGCGGCATCGAGTCGGGCTCCGTGGACATAGTAGTCGGGACGCACAGGATACTGCAAAAGGACGTCAAGTTCAACCGGCTCGGGCTGCTGGTCGTCGATGAGGAACAGCGTTTCGGAGTGTCGCACAAGGAGCGGCTCAAGGAGATGACGCGCAGCGTGGACGTGCTCACGCTCTCGGCGACGCCCATACCGAGGACGCTGAGCATGGCGCTGTCAGGCATACGCGACATGTCCACCATCGAGGAGCCCCCGCGCGACCGCCAGCCTGTGCAGACCTACGTGCTCGAACACAATTGGGGCCTCATAATCGACGCGATCACGCGCGAGATCTCGCGCGGCGGGCAGGTCTACTATCTGCACAACAGGATCGACAACATAGACCGCGCGGCGGCAAGGCTGTCGGCGGCGCTCGACGGCGTCTCCGTGGCAATAGCGCACGGCAAGATGGACGAGGAGAGCCTGTCCGGCGTGATGGAGCGCATGGACTCGGGCGAGATACAGGTGCTCGTCTGCACGACGATAATCGAGACGGGCATAGACATACCTAACGTGAACACGCTGATCATCGAGGATTCCGACAAGATGGGCCTCGCCCAGCTCCACCAGATACGCGGCCGCGTCGGGCGCTCGCCGAGGCGCGCGTACGCGTACCTGACGTTCAGGCAGGGCAAGATACTGTCTGAAACGGCGGAAAAGCGATTGTCCGCCATACGCGAATTCGCCGAGTTCAATTCCGGGTTCAAGATAGCGATGCGCGATCTTGAGATACGCGGCGCCGGCAACCTCTTGGGCTCGGAGCAGTCGGGCCACATGGTCAGCGTGGGGTACGACATGTACCTGAAGCTGCTTGAGGAGGCCGTTCTGGAGGAGCGCGGCGAAAAGCCGGAGAAGCACGCGGAGTGTACGGCGGATCTCGCGATATCCGCGTTTTTGCCGGACGACTACGTCCCGTCGGGCGAGCAGCGCATGGACGTATACCGCCGGATCGCGAAGATCCGCACGGAGGAGGACGCGGACGAGATGACGGCGGAGCTGATAGACCGGTACGGCGACCCACCCTCGCCCGCTATAGCGCTCGTCACGATAGCGATACTGCGCGCGGAGGCGGCGAACGCGGGCATAGTGGACATAGCGCAAAAGGGCGGCTGGCTGCGAATGAAGCTCTCCGATTTCGATATGGCGCGCGTGTCGGC
>JAISBX010000117.1 GCA_031265965.1 Oscillospiraceae bacterium
TCTATCGCCGCCGCGTACTCCAGCGTCTCCTCGAACGTGGTCATATCGGGCAGCATCTCCTCGGCGCTTATGCGGTACTCTACGGCGAGCTTGCCGCGCGTCCGCTCGCGTATCGCGGTCAGCAGTTCTATGCCGAACCGGGACCTGTCGCCGAACCTGTCTGCGCGCGCGTTGAACTTCTTGTTGTAGAACATCGCGGGCACGTTGCCGTGTCCGCCGTGGATCATTATCATGTCGAAGCCCGCGTCGCCGCAGAGCGCGGCGGCCTCCGCGAAACCGCGTATGAGCGCCTCGACGTCCTCCGTAGACGTACCGCCCACGACCTTCTCGGGCGGCGAGAGCATATATCTGCTCGACACGAGCTCAATGCTCGCCAGCGCGCCGTAGCGCTTTATGCCCTCCGCCAGATCGTTCAGGTCAGACATATACATGCGGGAGCCGGCGGACAGCGTGCGCGAGCCCACAGGCTCGATGTTAGTCACGCCTATCGTTACTATTCCGGCGCCGGACCGCGCGAGCTGCATTGTGTACTCGTAGAACTCCGGCGTCACCGACGTGTCGTGTCCCGCCAGAAACGGCGCCGCGGGCGCGACCTCAATGCGGTTTTTCGAGACCACAGGCCCGATCTTGAGCGGCTTGAATATGTGTTCCTTCATTTGTTTCCGTTCCTCCTAACCTGTTCGCGCAGCTTCATTGTCGTCCTCCAGCCACGGTATATCGAGCCGGAGGCCGTCCTGCGTGTAGACTACGTATTTTTTCAGTCCGAAAAAGAGCGCGACGGCCAATATGACGCAGGACAGCACGAGCGTCAGCACTGTCGTCAGCACGATCCGCGCCGCGCGATGGTTCCTGTAAGTTTTCGGCACATATCTCGCCAAATTTACGACCAAGCCTTCCTCGAATTATTTTCCAGCTCCCCGATCATCCCGACGCGCCGCGCGTGCCGGCCGCCGTCGAACGGCGTGTCGAGGAATATATCGACGATCTTAAGCATCAGCCCGATGCCCGTGACGCGCGCGCCGAGCGTCAGGACGTTCGCGTCGTTATGACGCCTCGTCATCTCGGCGGAGAAGCAGTCGGAGCACAGCGCCGCGCGTATGCCCCGCAGCTTGTTCGCGGCTATGGACATGCCTATGCCTGTCCCACAGATAAGTATGCCCGCGGAGCACTCGCCGGACACCACGGCAAGCGCGGCTTTTTCCGCGAATTCCGGGTAGTCGCAGCTCTCCTCCGAATACGTGCCGAAATCCTTATACGGCGTCCCCCTGCCGTCGAGATGCTCCTTGAGCTCGCGCATATGCGAAAATCCGCCGTGGTCACATGCAAGCGCAATCATACGCCGTCCTCCGGATCATAATTCAAAATACGACGACCGAGGTATTCGTCGGTATGTTGTCGAACACCCACTGTATGTCGTCCTGAAGCATACGCACACAGCCGTGGCTCGCCGGGAAGCCTATGCTCGAATCGGCCAGCGTCCACGTGTTCGGGCGGTACAGCCGCGAGTGGAACGCGTAGCCCCCGCCCTTGAACCGCACGACGGGACGCACGGTGTATGTCTTTGTCGTCCAACCGCCCGCCTGCTTGTAGGTCGTCTTCCACACGCCTAGCGGCGTCGGGTACTGCGAGCCTGTCGACACGATACAGCTACGGATGAGCTTCCACGCGCCCGCGTAGCCCTCGAATATGCTCACGTGCTGCGTGGCGATATTCACCCACATAAGATACCGCGTGTCGCTTCCGTACCCTTTAGCATTTATCCATATTTCTTTCTCAAAATCCTTGTAGTCGTGGTCTACGGCGTACTGTGTCGTATAGTCGCCGGCGTAAGGGGACTTCACGAGCGCCAGCACGCGTTTCTCGTCTCTCTTATCATAGTACTCCGCACTGTGATTTTCAACCGTCACGCGCGCGCTCAAAACGCGCGACTGCACGGCGCCGTCCCGCGTAACGTAATGTACGGAGCATGTGACGCCGGCGGTATCCGGCATATCCTTTGTGTACGTGAAGCTGTGCGAGAACGACGCGCCCGTCTCACCCGCCGGGATCACCGATACGTCCTCCGGCGCGCCGTTGACAGACCACTGCGCGTAACAGTCGCGCTCCAGCGGCGCGGCCAGCGTGAGCGTCGCTCTAAGCGTCTCGTCCACGGGCAGGCTAGCCGGCGCTTTGAGTTCGGGCGCGCCGGACGCTTCGAGCCCGAGGTCGCGTTCCTCCGTCAGGCTGTCCGCCGCGAACGGCGGGTCGTCCATGTCGAAGCGCAGCTCGTGTATGACCGCGTTCCCGAAGCGTCCGCCGCCTGTGAACGTGTTGCCGGAGCCGTACAGCGCGAGCGTATCCGCGCCCGCGCCGAGCTCCACGCGGTTATCGTCCCCTAACATCTCCAGCTCCTCCACGCCGGCGCCCTCGAGTATGCGCACGGCGCAGCCGCGCCCTGATATGACGACGCGGCGCGCGTCTCCCGCAACCGCGACCTCGCGCCCGTCTCCGGCTATCTCAACGGTGTCGAGCCCGCCGGATACTGTCACCGCTCCAGTGCCGCCGCCGACCACGACCGTCCGGACGGAAGCGTCACCGCCTATGTCAAGCTCAATATCCACGCCGCGCGCGGCGAGCACGAGACGCTCCAGCCGCGTGCCGCCCGAGAGCTCCAGCGTCTCCAGCGCGCCCGCCCTGACGATAACCGTGCCGCCGGTCACGCCCAGCAGGCGGATGTTGTTCGAGTCAGCCGCGAACCACACCGTATCCTCAAATTCCGCGTCCTTTATCAAAGCGTCGCCGCGTATGACGGCGCCGTACCCGCCGGAGTCCTCCCCGAGCGGCGCGGCGCGGAACAGCGCCGTGACGAGCTCCGCGCGCGTCATGGAGTCGAACGCCCGCAGCCTCCCGTTGTGTCCGGCGGCAATGCCCGCCTCCACGGCGGACGCCATGACCGACCGCGTGTCCCGGGAGTATCCGTAGACGTCCGTAAAGCCGTCCAGCGCCCTTGTGTCGGGCCGCGCGCGCGCGATTTGAAAAGCGTTGATCATAGCCTGAAACGCCGCCGCGCGCGTCACGGGCGCGTCAAAATCCGTGCCGGGCGGCAGAAAGCCCATCGCTATAGCGTCAGCCGCGTCCTTGTAATACCACGCGTCGGACGGTAGCCCGCCGTAGCTTTCGGGCGCGGCGAGCGCTGTGTCCCCGGCCGCGAGGGCACGCACGAGTATAGCCGCGAGCTGCGCCCCCGTCACCGTCCCGTCGGGCGTCATCCTTCCGTCGTTGCCCTCTAGCACGCCGGCGTCGTACGCTCTGCGCATGACCGCGTAGCCCCAGTGATCCGCCACGTCGGCAAAATCCTCCCACGCCGCATAGCCCGCGCCCGCAGCCGACGACAACAGGATCAGCGCTAAAGCGCCCGCGCACAGCCGATTTACAGTACGCCGCAAAAACAACACTCCATTCCTGTCAAAACGGCCACGCCCCCGGTATCCAGCGCAGCACATACCGCGTGTACCACTGCGGCACGTTCACCCCGGTCAGCACCGGATAGAACAGCGCGAACAGCGCTCCGGCCGCCGCCGTAAACCCGTATACCGCGCGCTTGTACCGCCCGTACTCATTGTCTATGAGCGTATTGAACACGTGCGCGAGCGCCAGTATGAGAAATAACGTGCTTGGAAAATAATGGTAAACAAAAACGATCCGCGGGATCAGCATCCACGGCACAAGCTGCGACAGGTATCCTATCACTATGAACAGCGCCGTCCGGTCGTGTCTCTTCACGGCGCGGAACGCCATCGCGGCCATCGCCATAAAGCCGCCCCACCACACGACGGGGTTCCCAAAGGCCGCGAACGCGGATTTCATGGCGCCGTCCTCGGAAATGCGCCTGAAGTACAGTATCGGGCGCGCGTCTGTTATCCACTGATACCATCTCGACGCGTAGCTGTGCTCCGCGACTAGCTCGCTGTGGTATGAGAACATGAACACTTGGTTGTCCCAGATCATCTTGTAGTAACCGGGGTCCTTCAACATGCCCGTCTCCAGCGCCATGCCGCTCGCCGTCCCGTTCGGTATATAGCTCAGCACATATATCGCGGCGGGCACGGCTATGAACACAAATACGGAGAACAGCAGCGTTTTTACCAAATATGCCCCGAAGCCGCGTTTTTCACTGTCGGCATAATGTCTGCGCACGGCGGCGAGCCGCAGCGCGAACATGACGGCGAGGCCGGCGCCCGCATACACGACTATCCACTTCGATGCGCATCCCACGCCGAAGGCCAGCCCGCACAGCGCGAGATTCGGCAGCGTCCGCCCCGCGGAAGCGTCCCTGTCATATGTTATGTATCTAAACATAAATAAATACGCGAGAAGTATAAAAAACACGCCGTACGTGTCTATCGTGGCTATGCGCGTTTGCACGAAGCGCATAAATTCAAAGCCGAACAGCAGCGTGCCGCACACCGCGACGGCGCGCTTGCCGAACATATTTTTGAGAAGCACATAGAATACCGGCAGCATGAGCACCCCGAAAAGCGCGCCCATGAACCGCCACCCGAAGGGCGTCATGCCGAACAGCGTTATGCCGACAGATATGATAGCCTTCCCGAGCGGCGGGTGCGAGTTCTCATTTGAATACACGCCGCGCAGATTCTCAAACGCCGCGCGCCCGTGATATATCTCGTCAAAATACATGCTGTTCATATAGCTGGGAAACGGCGGCACGAGCCCCTGCTCGTCGAACAGCGCCCCGGCCCGCGCGTCGAACGTCACGCGTCCGGGCGGGATATTGCCGCCCTCGGCGTCAAACAGCGCCAGCTCGCCGAGCTCCATCGGGAAATTCGAGGCGGTTAGTCTTATATAACGCGTTGGGGGGTTGTCCTCGTTTATATCGGCGTAACGCCACTTGAACAGGTGCGAGTACGGCTGGTCCATCGCGAACTTGTTGTCGTCCGCCGGAAGCTGGGCCTGCCAATTGGTACCGTCGGTCGAAAATTCCAGCGTGTAATGGCCTGTCCAAAGGCCGGTGTAGAACATGACGTCGCCTATATCGGTCTCGCGGTCCAGCGTCAGCACGACGGCGTCGCTGCCGTCCGCGAAGCTGTAATAGCTCTGCGGCGCGTCCGCGTCGCCCAGCCCGGCAAACGCGAGCACCGCGAACACCACGGTTATCAGCGCGATCGGCGCGGCGTCCTTGCGAAACTCAAGGGGGTACCGCCGCGGCGCGAACTCAAAACGCCGCCTGCGCAGCGCCCAGTCGATCCACTCCAACGTGACGCCCGGCGAACGCGACGCGTACACGTAGTAACGGAAAAACAACACAAGGCACGCCACTGTAATTATCGGATATATCACCGTCAAATATTCAACACGCATAACTGTCTCTGCCTCCCGCCTCGAAAACAGGATATCCAACGGTGAAATATTACCATAAACCGCCCCTCAACGCAAGAGCATAAAATTAAAACGCGCCAATCGACGATGTCGATCGACGATGTCTGCGCTGTATATATTTATCATTTTTGCAGATACTACCCGCGGTAATAAATACAAAGGAGGCTTGTATGAAAGCAACCGGTATTGTACGTCGGATCGATGATCTGGGGCGCGTCGTCATTCCCAAGGAGATCCGCAGGACGCTGCGTATTCGGGAGGGAGATCCGCTGGAGATTTTTACTGAAAAGGACGGCAGCGTGGTGTTCAAAAAATACTCGCCGGTAGGAGAGTGGTCGGAACCCGCGACTATACTGTGCGACGCAATATATAAGGCGACGGGTTTCAGCGCCGCCGTGTCCGACAGGGACACATATATATCTGTGTGCGGAGCGCCCAAACGCGAGCTGGCCGAGAAAAATATCAGCGCGGGTATCGAGAACATTATGACGGAACGCGCCGGTTATCTGCGCGGCGAAGGGGAGCCCGCGATACCTCTCATAGAGGATGGGGATAAATATTTCGTGGAGACGGCGGCGCCCATAATATCCGACGGCGACGTGCTGGGATGCGTCCTCTTCTTCTCGCAGGGCGACAGGCTCGCCGGCGACACGGAGAGCAAGCTCGCGCAGGCGGCCGCCATATTTCTCGGGCGCCAATTGGAATGACCCGATTGAAAGGCGAAAAGCCTTTCAATCAATATTGCCGCTGCGGGCGTGGAAGAACATGTACTGCTGCGCTATTCCGGCGTAGCCGCCGAATACGGCGGGGTCGAGGCTGCCACCGTAGCGTTCTTTTATGACCTTTTTCATCCACGTGTCCACCGGGAACACGTCGAGCCTGTGCAGGCCGAACAGCGCGACGCAGTTTGCGACCTTGTCCCCTATGCCCGGCAGCGCTTTGAGAGCGCGCGTCGCGTCGTCGGAGCGGCCCTCGGACAGAGCGTCAAGATCCAGCGCGCCGTCCGCCACGGCGCGCGCGGCGCTTATTATGTACGGAGCCCTGTACCCGCACCGCAGAGGGGCGAGGTCGCCGGCGGTAAGCGACGCTAACCGCGACGGCTCCGGAAACGCGTAATACACGGCGCCGTCGAGCTCGACGGCGTCGCCGAACTCACGGCACAGCGTCTCGATGATCTTCTTTATGCGCGGGATATTGTTGCACTGCGATATTATAAAGGAGCACAGCGCCTCCCAACTGTCCTGATACAGTATGCGTATGCCCGCGCCGAATTGCGCGGCCAGTTCCATGTGGCTGTCGATGCACAGCGCCCGGCGCACCGTCTCATAGTCGAAATCGAGGTCGAAATACCGCCTCCACACGTCCTCAAAATCGGCCGCGCCGCCCGTTATGTACACGCGCCCGTCCTCGGACCGCACACGCGCCGCGCGCCCCATCGCCACGCCGGTGTATACGCCGCCGTCGTCGGCGTTCCATCGAAAACACTGACCGCACTCAAATATCCTCCCGAGGTCGAAGTCCGTCACACCGGATAT
>JAISBX010000098.1 GCA_031265965.1 Oscillospiraceae bacterium
GTGCTCCATCAGGGGCGCATAGCGGAGATGAAGACGGGAGAGGGCAAGACTCTCGTCGCAGTCATGCCGGCGTACCTCAACGCGCTCGCCGGGAACGGCGTACACATCGTCACCGTCAACGACTATCTGGCAAAACGCGACAGCGAGTGGATGGGCAAGGTACACAGGTTCCTCGGACTGTCCGTCGGGCTCATAGTACACGGGCTCACGCCGGCCGAGAGGCGCGCCGCGTACGCTTCGGATATAACATACGGCACGAACAACGAGTTAGGCTTCGATTACTTGCGCGACAACATGGCGCTGTACAAGCAGAACATGGTGCAGCGCGGCCACTCGTTCGCCATAGTGGACGAGGTTGACTCGATACTCATAGACGAGGCGCGCACGCCGCTCATCATATCCGGACAGGGCGACGAGTCCACGGACATGTACACGCGCGTTGAGGAATTCGTGGCGCGTCTGCGCAAGCAGGTGTACGCCACGATCGATGACAAATCGCAGGACGACGAGAGCTCGGAGGCCGACTATGTAGTAGACGAAAAGGCGCGTTCCGCGACGCTCACTGCGCGCGGCATAGAGAAGGCGGAGCGCCACTTCAATATAGAAAACCTATCCGATCTCGACAACAGCACGCTGTCGCACCACATAAACCAGGCGATCAAGGCGCACGGGATAATGCACAGGGACATAGACTACGTCGTCAAGGACGACGAGGTGCTCATAGTGGACGAGTTCACGGGCCGCCTCATGTTCGGGCGGCGCTACTCCGAGGGGCTGCATCAGGCGATAGAGGCGAAGGAGCACGTCAAGGTGGCGCACGAGAGCCGGACGCTCGCCACGATCACGTTCCAGAATTATTTCCGCCTGTACGCCAAGCTCTCCGGCATGACAGGCACCGCGCTCACCGAGGAGGAGGAGTTCGGCGCCATATACAAGCTCGACATAATCGAGATACCCACCAACCGCCCGCTCGTCAGACTGGACAACCCCGACGTCGTGTACAAGAGCGAGGACGGCAAGTACCGCGCCGTAATAGCGCAGATCGAGGAGTGTCACGCCAGACGGCAGCCCGTGCTCGTGGGCACGGTGTCGATAGAAAAGAGCGAACATCTGTCCAAGCTGCTGTCGAAGCGGAACGTGACGCACAACGTACTCAACGCCAAAAACCACGAGCGCGAGGCCGAGATCATCGCGCAGGCCGGAAAGCTGGGCGCCGTTACTATCGCCACGAACATGGCGGGGCGCGGCACGGACATCATGTTGGGCGGAAACGCCGAGTTCATGGCGAAAAACGACCTGAAGAAAGCCGGCTTTGCCGACGAGGTGATCGTGGAGGCCACGGGACACGCGGAGAGCGGCGACGAGGCTATACTGAGCGCCCGCTCGGAGTACGCGTCCGCGTACGAAAAGCACAGGACCCTGACGTCGAGCGAGGCGGAGGAGGTCAAGGCGGCGGGCGGACTGTTCATACTCGGCACGGAGCGCCACGAGGCGCGGCGCATCGACAACCAGTTGCGCGGCCGCGCGGGCAGGCAGGGAGACCCCGGGCAGTCGCGGTTCTATATCGCCATGACCGACGACATCATGCGGCTTTTCGGCTCGGAGCGCATAATGGGTATGCTGGACACGCTCGGGTACGACGAGGACACGCCGCTTGACAAGAAAATGCTGTCAAACGCAATAGAGTCCGCGCAGAAGCGCGTGGAGAGCCGCAACTTCCAGTCGCGCAAGAGCGTGCTGGAGTACGACGATGTGATGAACACGCAGCGCAAGCTAATATACGGGCAGCGCGGCAAGGTGCTGGACGGCGACGACGTCAAGGCGAGTGTATTTACAATGATCTCGGACGTGATAGCCTCCGCCGTGGACTCCGCGGATCTCAGCGCCGTCGAGTCCGATCAGCGGCTCGGAGAGATACTCGCGCCGTTTGAGAGCCTGTTTCTCAGGAAAGGCGAGATCACTCTCGAAGCGCTTGGCGGCACGCCCGACGCCGACGGGCTGAAGGAGTTGCTCGAGGAGCGCGCGCACGCCGTCTATGAGGCGCGGGAAAAGGAATTCGGGATAACGCCGGACGGCGCGCCCGTCATGCGGGAGCTCGAGCGCGTCGTGCTTCTGCGCGTAGTTGACGAGTATTGGATGGAGCACATCGACGCGATGGAGGAGCTGCGCGACGGCGTGCGGCTGCGCGCGTACAGCCAGACCAACCCCGTCGACGAGTACAAGCGCGAGGGCTTCGATATGTTCGAGGCCATGATCAACGGCATAAAAGAGGAGGTCGTCCGCAGGGTGTTCACCGTAGCGGTGCGGCGGGAGCAGTCGCTCGAACGGCGCGGCGTCACACGGACGCTCAACGCGTCGGCGGCGAACGTCGGCGGCGAGCCGGTAAAGCGCAAGCCCGTCAAGGCGGGCGCGAAGATAGGCCCGAACGACCCGTGCCCGTGCGGCAAGCTGCGCCCGAACGGACTGCCCATGAAGTACAAGAACTGCTGCGGCAGGGCGGCGCATTGACGTCCCGCGGCGCGGGGCTCGCCGAGATACGGGCGGGCGCGCTGAGCTACATGGCGGCTCCGGGCATTGCGGCGGTACACGCGTTCACGACGCGATACGGCGGTGTGAGCC
The DNA here is from genome assembly GCA_031265965.1 of Oscillospiraceae bacterium. The sequence goes on from JAISBX010000098.1 coordinate 2,620, forward strand.
GCGGCGTGTACGCGTCGCTCAATCTTAGACGGAACGGCGGCGACGAACGCTCGCGCGTCCGCGAGAATTACGGTGTGATCTGCTCGGCGCTCGGAATCGACCCGGAGAGTCTCGTCTTCACAAATCAGGTGCATGGAAGCTCCGTGCGCCGCGTAGGGCGGGGGGATGCGCGCGCGCTGTTTGACGCTCCGGCGTACGACGCGGACGGTCTGATAACGGCGCAGAGCGGCGTTGCGCTCGCCGTGTTCACCGCCGACTGCACGCCGATCCTGCTGTACGACCCCGTGCGCGGCGCCATCGGCGCGGTACACGCGGGCTGGCGCGGCACGGCGGCGAATATCGCGGGCGCGGCGGCGGCGGCGATGGAGCGCGAACTCGGGTGCTCCCCTGCCGATATCCGTGCGGCCATAGGCCCGTGCATATCGCAGTGCTGTTTCGAGACGGACTCCGACGTGGCGGACGCCATGTGTACGCTCTTTCCGCACGGCGGCGCGGAACGCGGCGGCATAGTCAAGCGGCTCGGCGGTAAATTCCGCGTCGATATAAAAGCGGCGAACGCCGCCCTGCTCGCCCGCGCCGGACTGCGGCCAGAAAACATCTCAGTATCGGACGAGTGTACGCGGTGCCTTCACGGCAAATACTGGTCGCACAGAGCAATGGGCGACACGCGGGGCAGCCAAGCGGCGATAATCGCGCTGTAGTGTTCGGCGGAAAATCGGGTGAATTCCCGCGCATATTTGCATTACCATATGCGGTGATGTATACTCAATTCCGTATTTACAACTGTTTATCGGAGGACATGACTATGAAAAAAATACTCGGCTTTTTACTGGCGGCATCGCTGGTCATGACGGCGTTCGTGCCGGTGGCGGAAGCCAAGACCACGCCTGCGGGACAGACCGTGGGGAACATATTGTTCTATATGACGAACTCTAAGGGCGAGGAGATACTCGTGTCGCAGACGCCTGTCTCGGAGATGGAGGCGGATATGAGCGCGGGCAAGATCGACGATACGCTGCACAATTACAGCCTGCTCGACCGCTTCACGACTACGCTGCACCAAGAGGCGCAGGGCTTCACCGTGCCGGAGTTCATCGACTACGCGCGCGAAAAGTCGCCCGTCACGAGTCTGCGCAATCTGCCGATGTCGCTGTCCGGGAATTCCGAAATCAGCTTCTGGGAGATAGACCAGACGAGCTATGACGAGATGGACACATACACGTATAGCGACCTGTACGAGACGCCGCGGTACAACTTCCCGCTCCTGTACGCGTACTGGGACTATGAGAAACAGGACTACTACGACCCCGAGGGCAAGCTGACGCGCGGGCAGGTCATAGACAAAATATTCGCGGGCGGAGAGCCCGAGACGGTGCTCCTGTCGGTTCGCGCGTACTCGCAGCGATACATGGTCACGAGCGAGATGTTCGGCATCGACTACAACATGGAGAGCCACTTCTATAATCAGGGAAAGCTGGACAACCAACGCACGATGCGCGTCATGAAGCCTATGACGCGCGACGAGCTGTACAACAAGCTGCCCACGGCGTCCGACACGCGCTACTGGACGGCGAACATCCGTCTGGCTATGGAGGACGCGCCAAATGCCGCGAGCTTGGGCGAGGTGGCCGCGCCCACGGCCACAATGACCGAGTTCGGCGACAAGTATTACGTCCGCTTCGAGTGCCAAACGCCCGGCGCGACCATTCTGTATAACCACAACTTCATCAGCCCGAGCTACACGCCCACGTCCCCGTA
>JAISBX010000017.1 GCA_031265965.1 Oscillospiraceae bacterium
CGCAGCATCTTGTTTATGCGCGGAAATGGCGACGGATCCCCCGTAAGCCCCGACACGCCGACCCCCCACTCCCTGTCATAAGGCTCAATAGCCAACGGCGCGTCCGCAATTTTTACATCTGTATTCATGACCATGCCCTCCTATAATAATTGATATCGGAACGATTTGATAACTCTATTATATACCGTGAAAGCGGCGGACGCAATGTTCCTGCGCAAATTCTCCGATTATTGACAGCGCGGCACTATTTTGATACAATGAACAAGTTATCTCGGTAACGTATCATCAATGACGGACAGGGGACGGCATGGACATATTGGAGGCTTCGGGCGGCGGAGCTGTCGAGCGGCTGCTTCACGGCAGAAGCGATTCGCTCTCACACGCTTACATCATATACGGCGGGGACGGCGGCGCCGCGGCGCTTGCGGCGGCGATGGTGTGCGGGAGCGGCGGACAAAGACCGTGCGGGCAGTGCGCCCACTGCAAAAAGGCGGCGGCGGGCGCGCATCCTGACATTATATATGTAGACAAGCCCGACGACAAGAAGGAGATGCCCGTAAAGACAATACGCGAGACCGTCAGGGACACGGTCGTGCTGCCGAACGAGGCGGAGATGAAGGTGTATGTCTTCCGGGACGCGGGCGGCATAAGGGCAGACGGACAGAACGCGCTCCTGAAGGCGCTCGAGGAACCGCCGCCGCACGTGTCGTTCATTCTCGTCGCAGACGCTCCGGAGGACCTGCTGGCAACGGTCAGGTCGCGGTGCGTGGAGCTCACGGCGGGCGCGGAGCGCGGAGAGGCCGGCGTTTCGGACGAGGCAAAGAAAGCGGCGCGTGATTTTTTCGGCGCGCTGGACGCAGGCGCGCTGCCGTTTGTGACGTTCGCGTTCGCGCTGGAGAAACTCGACAGAACGGTATTCACAGAGTTTGTCGCCGCCGCGCGCGAGCTTGCCGCCGCGGGTCTGCGCGACTGCGCGGGCGGTAAGCCGGAGCGCGTCCGCGATATGCGGCGCGCGCTCGACGCGCTGAATACGGCTCAGGATCACTTACAGCTCAACGTAAACGCCGGACACATAACCGGTATGCTGTGCGCGGAGCTGATGCCGGCGGCGCCTGAAGCGCAACGAAAGGAATGGGCATATAGATGACAGAGGTTGTGAGCATAAGGTTTGAAAACAATAACAAGGTGTTTTTCTTCGATCCCGGAGACATGCGTATAGACAGGGGCTCGGACGTGGTCGTGGAGACGGCGAAGGGGCAAAATTACGGGGAGTGCGTATACGGCAACCACAGCGTGGAGGACACGGCGATCGTGCAGCCGCTGCGCCCCGTCGTCCGTGTGGCCACGGAGGACGACAGGCGGCGCGTGAGGGAAAATCTGGACAAGAAGGATGAGGCCTTCGCGTGCTGCCAGAAAAAAATAGCGGAATACAGGCTGCCGATGAAGCTGATCAGCGTTGAGTACTCGTTCGACGGCAACAAGCTGGTGTTCTGCTTTACGGCGGAGAGCCGCGTGGATTTCCGCACGCTCGTAAGGGATATGGCGGCGACGTTCAGGACGCGGATCGAGCTGCGTCAGGTGGGCGTGCGCGACGAGGCGCGAATGGTCGGCGGCTTAGGCATATGCGGCAGGCCGTTTTGCTGCTCTCAGTTTCTGCACAATTTCCACCCGGTATCGATCAAGATGGCAAAAATACAGGGGCTGTCGCTGAATCCAACGAAAATATCCGGCGCCTGCGGCAGGCTAATGTGCTGCCTGAAATACGAGGAGGAGGCGTACGTAGACATAGTAAAACGCGCCCCCAAGGCGGACTCGTTCGTCGAGACGCCGTCCGGCAAGGGGAGCATCGCGAGCGTGAATCTGCTGCGAGGCAACGCCAGAGTGCGCCTTGAGGACACCGCGGACACAACGCTTAAAACATACGCCTTCGACGAGATGATAGTGCTGGGCGGAAAGTCCAGACGCGCCGAGTACATCGCCGCTAAGGCGGAGGGCAGGCTGAAGGAGGCCGGCTTCTCCGAGGGGATTCTCCCGGAGCTCGCGGCCCTCGCCAAACGCGACGCGCCGAGCATAGACGCCGTGCTGTCCTCGCTGAATACGGGCGGCGGCGAACCGGCGCGCGGACGGCAGAACCGGCAGCCGCAGGCGCGCGGCAAGCAGGAGCCGCGCGGCAAACAGGACAAACCTGACAAGCAGGACAAGGCGGTGGCGCCCGAGAAATTGGAGGGCGTCCCGGACGACGACGTACCCGCGCGTGAGCGCGGGTACCCAAAGAAAAACAAGAAGTGGAAGGGAAAACGCGGAGGCAGCGGCGGCGGCGCTGCCGTCAAAAAAGACAAGAGCGCGCCTGAGAGCTGAGCCGGCCCGCGCGTTTCAGCGCGCGTCGCGCAGCGCGGCGTAGAGCACGCCGACGTCGATGGGCTTTGTGAGATGCTTCTCCATTCCCAGAGCCAGACAGCGCTCGCGTTCCTCGTCGAATGCGTGCGCCGTGAGGGCGTATACCGGTATTCCGGCGTATTCCGGCGTGTCCTTTATTATACGCGTCGCCTCGTATCCGTCCATTACAGGCATTTGAAGATCCATCAATATCAGGTCGAACGGAGGGTTCCCTCGGGTCTTGGAGACTTCGTCGAGTACGCGCAGCGCCTCGCTGCCGTTCTCCGCCGTCGTGACGTCCACGCCGACTGACGACAGCAGTTCCGTGACGATCATCGCGTTGATGTCGTTATCCTCCGCGAGCAGTACGCGCATACCGCGCAGTACCGCGTTCTCACCGTCAGATGCGGCGCCAGCGCTCTCCGGAGACGTCACGGCGCCGTCGTCGCGCTCCGGGATCGACTTCGTATCCCGCGCGGTCAGCGGGAACGTACACGCGAACGAGAATATAGTGCCCATGCCCGGTTGGCTGGATACGGATATCTCGCCGCCCATCAGTTCCACCATCTGCTTCGTTATGGCGAGCCCGATGCCCGCGCCCCCGTACTTGCGGGTCGCGGAGTTGTCCGCCTGATTGAACGCCGCGAATATGCTGTCAAGCTGCTCTTGGCTCATGCCTATGCCGGTGTCCTCCACGGCGAAGAATATCGTCGCGCTGTCCCCCGCGCGTCTTTCCACCGCCGCGCGCACCGTCACGGCGCCCTTTTCGGTGAATTTATAGGCGTTCTCGACAAGATTGATAAATATCTGCTGGAGCCGCAGCGGGTCGCCGGTCACCATCTCCGGCAGCGACGGATCCAGCTCGAACCGCAGCGCTATATCGCCGGACGGCGCCTGCTCCCGGAAGAATATCTCTAGGTCGCCGAGCATACGGCGCAGGTCGAACGGCGTCCGATCGAGCTGCATATCTCCGGCGTCCGCTTTTGAGAAGTCGAGCATATCGTTGACGAGCCCGAGAAGCGTGGCGGAGGCGCGCTGCATCTTTTCCGTGTATTCCCGCTGCTTTTCATCCATCGGCGTGTTCAGCAGCAATCTTGTGAGACCAATCACGGCGTTTAGCGGCGTGCGGATCTCGTGGCTCACGTTGGCGAGGAACAGCCGCTTCGCCTTGTTCGCCTCCATCGCCGCCAGCGTCGCGCCCTTGAGCTCGAGCAGCGTCCGTACGCGGGCCGACAGCTCATCCTTGTCGAACGGCTTTTGTATGTAGTCGTTAGCGCCCGACTGAAAGCCCAGCACGACGTCCTGTATCCTGTTTTTCGCGGTCAGCATTATGATAGGCAAGTCGAACAGTGAGTATTTCTCTCTGAGACGGCGGCAGACGTCGTAGCCGGACATCTTCGGCATCATCACATCGAGAAGTACGAGATCGAATTCCCCGCCGCCCTCTATCATATCTACGGCGTCCTGTCCGCCGTACGCCTTGGATACGCTGTAGCCGCGCATCGTCAGGATATTCGTGAGCACCTGTATGTTGACGGGCTCGTCGTCCACGGCGAGTATCCTGTACCCGCCGCGCGGAGCGGACTCCGGCGCGGTCGCGGCGGACGGGTCGGCGAAGTCCTCGATATCGATTATTGTGGAGCGCGCCTGCTCGCCCGAGGACGCGTCCTCCACCCTCGCGTCCGCGCACGGCAGCGTGAACGTGAACGTGGAGCCCTCGCCCTGCTTGGACTCGACGCCTACAGTTCCGCCGTGCAGCTCGACCATCTTCTTTGTGATAGACAGGCCGAGCCCCGTGCCGCCGTACTCGCGCTCCGTTGAGCCGTCGCCCTGCTCAAACGACTCGAATATGCTCTCAAACTTGTCCTCGGCTATACCTATGCCCGTATCGGCGACGGATATGACCGCCATGCCGCCGGATATTTCCGCGCGCACGGCGACGCTCCCCTTGTCGGTGAATTTGACGGCATTGCCGACGAGATTGTAGAGTATCTGCTGTATCCTGTTTTCGTCGGCCAAAACGGAGGTGAACGAGTCGTCGACCTCGTTGACGAGCACGAGCTCCTTGCCCTTTATGAGCGGCTTGGACAGCGCGAGGACGGTGTCCACGGCCGTTTTCAGGTCGACGGGCTTCAATTGCAGCTCTATTTCCTTGTTTTTTAGCTTTGTGAAGTCTAAAATGTCGTTTACGAGATTTGACAGCCGTTTGCCGCTGTTTGAGACGAGCGCGAGGTTGTATTTCTGTTCGTCAGTCAAATCGCCCGCCGCGCCGTCGATCATCGACTCCACGATCCCGATTATACCGTTGATAGGCGTCCTGAGCTCGTGCGACGTGTTCGCCAGAAATTCGTCCTTGAGCTCGTTGAGCTTATTGAGATATGTGTTCTTCTCCTCGAGCGTCTGCGCGTATTTGCGCAGCTCCATCACGAGGCGGTTTATCTCGCGCGCCATGTAGGAGAACGCCCCGGACAGCGCGCCTATCTCGTCCTTGCTCTTGAATACGGGCGGCTCGACGTCGAAGCGCCCCTCGCCGAGCAGCTTTGCGGTGTCCGACAGCTCCAGTATGGGCCTCGTTACGCTACGCGCTATGATGTACAGTATGACCGCTATTACGAGTATCGCGATAAGAGACACCGCTATGACGTAATTGCGTATGCCGTTCGCGTTGTCCAGGATCGTAGTCATAGGTATGCTCACGGCCACCGACCACGGATTCGTGACGTCGCTGAAGCTGATGGGCATATACACGGTGTAGTAGTCGCCGCCGCCGTATATATACGTCTCGCCGTTTTTTATGGCCGTTTTAGCCTCCTCGGCGTACGGCGCCCTCGCGGAGTCGTCGGCCAGATCCTTGCCCAGCTGCAGCGTCTCAGGGTGCGCCACGATGACGCCCGCGTTCGAGAATATCTCCGTGTAGCCGCCCTGCTCGTGGGGATTGACCTTCGAGATCATCTCCTGCAGCTTGTCGAGCACTATGTCCGACGATATTATTCCGATAAA
>JAISBX010000037.1 GCA_031265965.1 Oscillospiraceae bacterium
ATATTACCCTCCACATCCATGCATATCACCGCATATTCGGCCTGAATTATGCCCGGCACAGGCGGCTGGTAAATGTTGTCAGGCGTGGGAAAATCCTTGTACGGCAGGTCGGTGTGCACGAGCGTCATGACCTTTTTCCATATATTCGCGGCGGGGTTGCCGCCTCCCACGACCGTAATTCTCTCCTGTATATCGTAACCCGCCCACACCGCGGCGGTGTAGTACGGCGTGCAGCCTACGAACCATCTGTCCTTGCTGCCCTCCGCCGTTCCGGTCTTGCCGGCGGCCGGCATCAGGTTCCCGAGGCTGGCGCCTCCGCCGGTGCCGTATCTCACGGCGTCGCGCAATATATTGGTCATCCAATAGGCCGTGGTGGGGCTGATGGCTATAGTCTTGTTCGGCTGGTCGTCGTAGATTATCTCGCCGTTGGCGTCGCGCATCAGCGTGAACGTCCTCGCCTCGATGTGCTCCCCGCCGCTGATGAACATATTGAACCCCGCCGCCATCTCCCGCACGGTCGCTCCGATCGTCAGCTCTCCGAGCGCCAGCGGAGCGTAGTCCTCATCGCGGGCGTCCAAGTCAAAGCCGAGCTGTTCGCGCATAAATCTGAAAGACACCGAGGGCGTCAGCTTGTCGAGCACCTGCGCCGAGATGGTGTTGCGTGAGCCGACGACGGCGGATCTTATGCTTATTACGCCGCGGTACGCGTAATCGTCGTTGTGCGGATACCAGTCGTCGGTCCTGCCCTTTAAAACTATTCCGGGCGCGTCATTGTACTGCGTATCCGGCGTTATTAGCCCGCTGTCCATAGCCGGCGCGTACACGGACAGCGGCTTTATCGACGAGCCGGGCGCGCGCCGCATTGTGGTCGCGCGGCTGAACAGCCGGCTGCCCTCCTTTTCGCCCACTCCGCCCGACAGCGCCACTATGTTGCCCGTCTGCGGCTCCACGATGACTATGGCGGATTGAAACTGCTGCTCCGAGCCCGTCGTCTTTGGTATCTCCTCGAGATTTTGATATATCTGATCCACATACTCCTGCACCCGCAGGTCGATAGTCGAATATATCTGGTAGCCGCCGCGCGAGAGCATCGCGGACGCGGTCCCGGCATCCACGCCTCTCAGCTCGGACAGCGCCGTTATCGCGTCGCTGATGACGGCCTCCTCGAACCACGTGTACACCTCCGGCGTGTACGTGCTCTCCTCTCCCCTCTTGAACACGAGCTGCTCGCGCTTCGCCCTGTCGCGCTCGCTGTCGGAGATATATCCCTCGGAATACATCTTGTCGAGGATGAGCTCCTGCCGCCGCTTGTTCGCCGCCCTGTTTTGGTACGGGTCGTACATCGACGGATTGTTAGTTATGCCTACTATCGACGCGCACTCCGCGAGCGACAGCTCCGCGACTTCCTTGCCAAAGTAGTAATTGGCCGCCGCGCCGATCCCGTACCGCATATTGCCGAAGTATGCCCTGTTCAGATACCACTCTATGATCCGCTCCTTGTCGTTGCCGTTTTTCTCAAACTCCAGAGCGCGGAAGATCTCCGTCAGCTTCCTCTGCACCGTCGCCTCGTTATCTCCCGTCATATTCTTTATGAGCTGCTGGGTGATCGTCGAGCCGCCGAAGGTATCCTTCATCCCCAGAAACATATTCGCGAACGCCGCCACGGTGCGGTACCAGTCCACCCCGTGGTGCTTATAGAAGCGCTGATCCTCGATCGCGACGACGGCGTGCTCCATATTCTCGGGTATGTCGTCGTAATCGACCCACGTCCTGTACTCCGTCGTCTTGATGAGCGTCATCTCTTCGTACTCGTTCGTATCGGGATTTTTCGCGTAAATGACCGACGACAGGCTCATTGAAAACTCCTCGAGATTTACGTCGAGGCCGGTCGTGAGATTCGCTTTGACGTACATGAGAAAGATACACGCGAAAATGGCGCCGGTAGTCACAAAAATAAGCAGCGCCGTCGCGATCACCTTGATCGCCATACCGAATGCCCCGCTTATCACGCCGACGCCGGCCTTCGCTATCTTAACGCCTTTCTTTGGCAACAAATACACCTCTCAATTCGCTCGTAAAGCCGAACAAGGCCGCGTCTATCCGCGCGCGCTCCAAATTCGGATCGCACACATTATACAGCACAAAGACCGGGAATGCAAATGCGACGACGACCGCCCGGGCGTCCCCCTAGCCCCCGCTCGCCTCCTTCAGCGCGTTCTTCGCCGCTTCCACGAATTGGCGGTGCGAGACGGTGGCGCCGGATACGGCGTCCACCTTGTCGGGTGACTGGACCTCTACCAGATCATCGGCGTACCGCCCCATCGCGCGCACGGCGAGCTGGGCCTTGTCGTAGTAATCCTGATTCGATATTTCGCCGCCCACCTTGCCATAGTCCTCGCCCTTTGCCGTCCCGTCCTTTTGCCATGTGACGTACTCGCAGCCGGCTATTTTGCCGGACTCGATGGTTATCGTAGCCTCACCGTACGCGCCGTCGTCGTCAGTCCGGCTCTTCCCCGTGTACTCCCCGTCCGAATACGCAACATCGCCTCCGCCGCACCCCGCGGCAAACGCCAATACCACCGCGCACGCCAGAACAATGCTCATGCCTTTTCTCAAAACTCCAAATCCTCCCGTTAAACTTCATGGA
>JAISBX010000101.1 GCA_031265965.1 Oscillospiraceae bacterium
GACGTGGGCGTTATGCCCGTGCTCAGCAAGGACGCGTGCATCCGCATGTGCCTGTCGATGAACGGCTGCGCCATACCGCGCAAGCTCGCGGAGGTCATATCGCGCAATTACAACGACCCTGACGGCTTCAAGAAGGCCGGCATTGAGTACACCATAGACCAGATACACGAGTACGTGAGCATAGGTATCGACGGGCTGCACGTGTACGCCCTCAACAAGAGCGAGGACGTCTCCGCCATACTCAACGAGTCCGGCATCCGCACGAACAAAAACTGACAGTACGGGGGAAAAGGCCATTGAAAACAGACATCGAAATAGCGCAGGAGACCGCTCTCGCGCATATCGGGGAGATAGCCGCCGCCGCGTCGATCGACGCTGAATATCTCGAACAGTACGGCAACTACAAGGCGAAGATCGATCTGGGCATATTCGACGGGCTTGAAGACAAGCCGAACGGCAGGCTCGTGCTCGTAACGGCCATAACGCCGACGCCCGCCGGAGAGGGCAAGACCACCACGACCGTGGGCCTCGGCGACGGGCTGCGCCGCATAGGCAAGAAGTCGTTCGTCGCGCTGCGCGAGCCGTCGCTAGGCCCCGTGTTCGGCGTGAAGGGCGGCGCCGCCGGCGGAGGATACGCGCAGGTAGTGCCTATGGAGGACATCAACCTGCACTTCACGGGCGATTTCCATGCGATAGGAGCGGCTAACAACCTGCTCGCGGCGATGCTCGACAACCACATATATCAGGGCAACGCGCTCGGCATAGACCCCTCGCGCATAACATGGCGGCGCGCCGTCGATATGAACGACCGGCAGCTGCGCAATATAGTAGACGGCCTCGGCGGACGCGCGAACGGCCGCCCGCGCGAGGACGGGTACGACATCACGGTCGCATCGGAGGTCATGGCGGTGCTGTGCCTGTCGGCTAACGTGACTGACCTCAAGGAGCGGCTGGGCCGCATAATCGTCGGATACACCTACGACGAGCAGCCCGTCACCGCGAGCGACCTCAAGGCGCACGGTGCCATGGCGGCGCTGCTGAAAGACGCCATAAAGCCAAACCTCGTGCAGACGCTCGAAAAGACGCCGGCCTTCGTCCACGGCGGCCCGTTCGCGAACATCGCGCACGGCTGCAATAGCGTGGCGGCCACTCGCTTGGCGCTGAAGCTCGGCGAGTACTGCGTCACGGAGGCGGGCTTCGGCGCCGACCTCGGCGCGGAAAAATTCCTGGATATAAAGTGCCGCATGGCGGGCCTGCGCCCCGACGCCGTCGTAATAGTGGCGACCGTGAGGGCGCTGAAGATGCACGGCGGCGTCCCGAAGGCGGAGCTCGGCGCGGAGAATCTGGAGGCGCTGGAGCGCGGGCTCCCGAACCTGCTGCAACACGTGGACAACGTGACTAACGTCTTCAAGCTCCCGTGCGTAGTGGCCATCAACGCGTTCCCGACGGACACAAAGGCGGAACTAGAGCTCGTCGAGCGCAAGTGCAGTGAAAAGGGCGTAAACGTTGCGCTGTCCGAGGTGTGGGCAAAGGGCGGAGAGGGCGGCGAGACGCTGGCGCGCGAAGTCGTGCGGCTGTGCGAGTCGGGGCAGAGCGCAAGCTTTGAGTTCGCGTACTCGCTCGACCTGTCCATCATGCAAAAGCTCGAAGCGATAGCAAAGCGCATATACCGCGCGGGCTCCGTGGAGCTCGTAGGCAACGCGGTAAAGCAGATAAAGCAGCTTGAGGAGCAGGGCTTCGGCAAGCTGCCCATCTGCATGGCAAAAACGCAATACAGCTTCACGGACGACCCCGCCAAGCTGGGCGCGCCGAGCGATTTCAAGGTGACGGTTCGCAACCTGAAGGTATCCGCCGGCGCCGGCTTCATCGTGGCCCTCACCGGCGACGTAATGACAATGCCCGGTCTCCCCAAATCCCCGTCCGCCGAGCGCATAGACGTGGACGCCACGGGGAAAATCTCGGGATTATTTTAATACTATGAATTATACTGAATTCACAAACGCGCTCGCTTCTTCCTCCCCCACTCCGGGGGGAGGAGGGGCGGCGGCGCTGGCAGGGGCGCTGGGTGTGGCGCTGGGGTCTATGGTCGGAAACCTCACGCTCGGCAAGAAGAAATACGCGGACGTGCAGGACGATATAGCGCGTATATTGAGCGGCGCGGCTTCCCTGCGGGACGAGCTGCTAGCGCTCATCGACGGCGACGCGGCGGCGTTTGAGCCGCTCTCGCGCGCTTACGGCATTCCGAAGGATGACCCCTCGCGCGCCGATGTGATGGAGACGGCGCTGAAAGAGGCGTGCGGCCCGCCGCTTGATATCATGCGCGCGTGCGCGCGTGCGATAGAGCTGCTGGAGGAGCTTGCCGAAAAAGGCAGCGCGCTCGCCGTAAGCGACGCCGGCGCCGGCGCCGCGCTGTGCGGGGCAGCCCTTGCGGCCGCGAGCCTCAACGTCTATATCAACGCGAAATCAATGGCGGACAGGGACTATGCCGCGAAGATCATATCTGAGTCGGACGTGCTGCTGGCGGAATACCGCCCGAGAGCGGATACTATATTCTCGGAGGTGCTGGGGCGCCTCGTTTGAAAGGAAAGTAACAACAATATGGCGGAAATATTGAAAGGGGCGCCCGTCGCGGAGGCGCTCAATGAGAAGATGAGGGCGGATATCGAGGCGCTGAAAGCGTCGGGCGTCACGCCGACGCTGGCTATAGTGCGCGTCGGCGAGAAGGGCAGCGACCTCGCGTATGAAAAAGGCGCC
>JAISBX010000039.1 GCA_031265965.1 Oscillospiraceae bacterium
CCGAGCACCTGATTTTCCATAAAGGACATGCTGGAACCGCAGAGTATCAAAAACAGCCGGCTGTCCGCGTGGTATTTGTCGATTGCCGCCTGCAGGACGGAGGACACGGACTTGTCGCACTCGGCAAGATAAGGGTACTCGTCGATGGCAAAGACGATCCGCTCGTCCCGCGCGGTTTGAAACACATAGTCGAGCGCCTCGCGGAAAGACGCGAACGGGTTCCTCGGCGCGTCCGGCGCCAGCGCCAAGAGTATCTGATTAGACAAGATTTCCAGATTTTCTTTTAATGTCGATTGCACCGCCACGAAATACACGTTTTTTTTGCCCTTGCAGAATTCATTGATGAGCGTAGTCTTCCCGACGCGCCTGCGCCCGTAAATGACAGGGAATTGGAACCCGTCCCTGTCATAAGCCCTGCCAAGCGCCTCAAGCTCGTCACCTCGCCCCACAAACATAAACTAATCCTCCGATTACTAACTGTACGATTAGTATACCGCGTTTACAAGCCGCCGTCAAGCGCATATAATCATAATTGCTTTATGCACAAATACTTGACACACATCATATTTTGGCGGGCTGCTCAATACTCAAACCCCGTCTTCGTGTCCTCGAACTCTCGTAGGCGGGTCTTGTAGGAATCCATTGCGGCGGGCTCGAACGGGAGCTCGGCGGGCGGGGCGCCCATGTCGAGCAGGAGCTTTTTTGTGAAAAGCGGATTCAATATCAGCAGAGGCCCAAGCACGTAGGTGGCCATGAAGTTTGCGCGCCGCAGGCCCGCGCGCGCGTCGCCGGGGCGGCGGCCGGCGCCTCTGACCGTCTCGAACAGGAAATCTTGCGCGCCGTCGGCGGGCGGCGGGGCTTGCGGCGTATTTCCCGTGTCGTAAAGGTGCGAAAAACGGCTTTGGAAGCCGACAATGTCGATATCGCCGTATTTCCCGAGGAAAAGTCCGTTGTATCTGTGCGCCATGTCGCGTCGCGCGTACACGTCGAACAGCCCCAGGCCTTCAATGCGCGAGCCGTCACCGCAGTCGATATATTTCCCGAATATTTCCAGGGAATTCCCCGTCGCCAGAACCCGCGCGCCAGCGTCTATGCGCGACCCGATCTCAGCGCCCAGCGGCGCGAGGGCCGCCGCCGCGCGGGCTTGCCCGCGTTCGGTCATTGAGCCCATGTAGACGAGATCGACTTGTCTGTCCAAAAACGCGGGGCGCGCGCGTAACGGGGTGCGCACCGCCTCGGCGTCGGGCAGCGCCCGCAGCAGCAGCTCCGTATTCGCCTGATCCCCGAACAAATTGCAGAGCTCGGGAAAAAGCATCTCGATTACTATGGCGCAGTCACCTCCGCAAGACGTTTCGTCTCGGCGCGCACCCGCTCGGCGAGCTCTATCGCGTCCGTCCCGTACAGGATGTACACGCTCGAGCCGCGGCGCAGCTCGAGCAGCTCGGGCGCGCGCAGCTCGGAATCCGAGCACCGCAGGCGCTCCTCCGGCACGCCGGCGAACAGCAGCCTGTAGTAGTAATCGCGCGCGCGCGGGCCTGTGGCCACGATGCGCGTTATATCGTCCCGATCCAAAAACTCAAAGTCGCAGTCGTAGAGCCAGCAGACGTTTTCCGACCAGTTTTTTGAGTCGTGGAGATTGTTCATCATTAAAATGAGTTCCTTGTCCCCGGGCCGGGAGCCGACGTAGTCGAAGGCGCGCGAGCACGCGAGGGCGTTGCGGTCCTTCGCCATCTGCATGACGACTGTGACGTCTCCGGCGCGCTCCTCGCTGTAGCGCGACTCCAATATGCCAACGCCGGCGTCGAAGCCCTCCCGTATCCGGCTGTGCGTGTACCCGAGCTCGCGCATGACCGCTATCGCCGTCAGTTGGTTGTACACGTTGAACACGCTGTCGCTCAAAAGCGCGTGCCCGCCCTCGCCGCCCGCGTCGCGCACCGTCATCGTCATGGAGTCAAAATCGACGTCCGCGCCCTCGTAGTCCGGCTCCGGCGAGCGGAAGCCGCATTCGGGACAGCGCGCGCGCCCTATGTGGTGGTACCGCCTATAGTCGTAGACGAGCTCGCCGTCGCAGGCGGGGCACAGCCGTATGTCGTTTATGCGGTTCACGCACTGCGTCACGTCGCCCGCCATACGCTCAATGCCGAAATACGCGCGCGGGTTCGACGGCGCCAGTGACGACGAGATGAGGTCGTCGCAGTTTAGTATGAGCTTCGTCGTCCCGGGCAGCGCGCTCTCGATTATGCCCGCGATATACTCCGGGTGCGCGTTGCGCATTATGGAGTCGCGGAACAGATTGGTTATCACGAGATGATCCGGCTTTATAAACGGGAACAGCCGCCGGGCGGACCGCTCGTCGGACTCAAAGACCGCAGTTTGGAATTTGCTCCGCCCCGTTATGCCGCTCCCGGCGAGCAGCGCCGAGGCTATTCCGGCGGCCGTGTTTGAACCGAGGGCGTTGTTGAGCGTCCTGACGCCGGCTTGCGCCAGCAGATCGATTATAAGGTTGCAGACCGTGGTCTTGCCGTTTGTGCCCGTGACGGCGATTATCCTGTCCGGCTTGTCCGCGCGCGAGAGAAAGTCCGGACAGAGCCTGAGAGCCACGGCTCCGGGCAAATACGACGCGTTGCGCCCGAGCGCGCGCAGCGCGGCGCGCGTGAGCTTCCCTGCCAATAACGCGAGTATGAACCTTATTCTACCCAAAAGCACACCAGCGCCTTTCAAAAAGTCCGCCGCCGCCCGCGGTCAGCGGACGCCGGCTTTGCAGCGGCATATTTTAACGCCCTGAGCGTGGAATTTGCGCTCGTAGTCCGTCATGACCCCGGCGACGCCGTCCTCGTGCAGGTCGCGCGTGACCTCCGAGACCTCAAAGCCGCACTCGCCGAGCTGCCGGAGCGAGAATTCAAACAGCGGGACGTCGTCGGTCTTGAAGTGTATTTCCCCGCCGGGGCGCAGCGTCCGCCTGTAGAGTTCGAGGAATCCGCGCGAGGTCAGCCGCCGTTTCGCGTGCCGCGGGCTCGGCCACGGGTCGCAAAAATTTATATATACGCGCCCCAGCTCGCCCTCGCCGAAGAAGTCCGCTATACGGCGCGCGTCGCCCGTTATGAAGCGGATATTATCAAGCTCCATCGCGCCGGCGAGTTCAAGCGCCGCTATCTGCGCGTCCGCGACGCGCTCTATCGCCACGAAAAGTATCCCGGGCAAGCCCTCGGCGGTGCGAACCGTGAAACTGCCCTTACCGCACCCGAGCTCGGCGTATACGTCCTCGTATTTTCCAAACTCGCGCAGCCACCCGCCGCGCAGCCGCTCCGGTTCAAGCTCACGCAGCCCGGCGCACCGTTCGAGACGCGGTATCAGATTCGGCTTTTTTCTGAGTCTCAATTTCGGATATCAGCTCGCGCTATAAGCCGATGTTCAGTCCGCCGGTGAGCTTTTTCATGCGCTCGCTCGCGGACTCGTCGGCCTTGCGGATCGCCTCGTTGACCGCCGCTATGACGACGTCCTGAAGCATCTCCACATCCTCCGGGTCAACCGCTCCGGGGTCTATTTCCAGCGCCGTCAGCTCATGCCTTCCGTTCACCGTCGCCTTCACCGCGCCGCCGCCCGAGGCCGCGGAAAACGTCTGCTCCTCGATCTCGGTCTGCAGCTTTGCCATATCCGACTGTAGCTTTTGCGCCTGCCGGATCTGGTTCATATTTATACCGCCGCCGCCGTAAGAACCTCCGCGAAACCCGCCCTTCGCCATAATTCCGTACACCACCGTAATTAAAATATTGAATTGACTTTAATCGAGGCAAAGCCCCGCCACGTATAATTCGGCGGCCAGCTTGCCGTTCAGGCCGCGCGCTATATCCTGCGCGGAACGCGCCGCCGCGTCGAGGCACCGGTACAGATGCTCGCCCGTGGCTTTGCCCGCGAGCGCGTCGAGCGCCCCGCCGTCGTAGCCGCCGCTGAGCAGGCCCTGTCCGCCGGTAGGCATGAGCTTTACTATGAGACAGTCGCGCAGCAGACGCGACAGCTCGTCCGTCACGGCCGCCATGTCGCCGCCCGCGTCGTACACCTCGTCGAGCACGCTCAGCGCCCCGGGCGCGTCGCGGTCGAGTATTGCGGACGCGAGCCTGACTGTGTTGTTCTCCCCCGCGAGGCCGAGCGCGGCGCGCACGGTCTCCGCGCCGACGTCCCCGCCCGCGGCGCACTGGTCAAGCAGCGAGAGCGCGTCGCGCATGGAACCGTCCGCGAGCCGCGCGAGCAGCCCCGAGGCGTCCGCGCCGAGCGCGAAGCCCTCCCGGCCCGCCACATATTCAAGGCGCGCGGCGATATCGGCCGCCGGAATGCGTTTGAACGAGAAGCGCTGACAGCGCGAGACTATCGTGGCGGGGACCTTGTGTACCTCGGTCGTCGCCAGAATAAATATCAGGTGCTCGGGCGGCTCTTCTAACATCTGCAAGAGCGCGCTGAACGCCTGCGAGGTCATCATGTGTACCTCGTCTATGATATATACGCGCCGCGCCACCGACGCCGGGGTATACACCACCTCGTCGAGAAGCGACCGGACGTCGTCCACGCGGTTGTTTGACGCGGCGTCCAGCTCGAGCACGTCGAGTATGGCTCCGCTCTCTATGCCGCGGCACGACGGGCACTCGTTGCACGGGTTCCCGTCCCTCGGCGACTCGCAGTTCACCGCGCGCGCGAGTATCTTGGCGCACGAGGTCTTGCCCGTGCCACGCGTGCCGACGAACAGATACGCGTGCGAGAGCCGGCCCGACGCCACCTGTCTCTTAAGCGTGCCCGTGACGTGCTCTTGGCCGGACACGTCGTCGAACGTGCGCGGCCTCCATTTTCTGTAAAGGGCCTGATACATAATTTTGATCCCACACTTCCGCGCATCTCCGCGCCGCCCTCTGCTTCAGAGCCCGCGCACCGATCTTTGAAAGCTGCGATATGCCCGTTACCGCGGCAGCCGGCTCGGGGCCGGCCGCCTCGCGGCACACATGGGGTTTCGCTTAATGCTGCTCGGTTCCCCGCCTGACATGGTTCACGAATCCATGTTGCGCGAGACCGGCCCGTCAACGCTGCTTACCGCGGGCTGACGGCACATCACAGTTCCTGAGACCGGAATTCATCCCTGCTATAGCGGGTTGCAGGCTACAGGGCACCGCTGACTCCCCGACTAGCGCGGGCTCTGAAACAGAGGAGGGCGCAGAAAATCGCGCTCTATCTCTTTGAGAACTGCGGCGCGCGGCGCGCGGCTTTGAGACCGTACTTCTTGCGCTCCTTCATCCTCGGGTCCCTAGTGAGCAGGCCGGCCGCCTTGAGGCTCGGGCGGAACGAGTCGTCGATCTGCAGCAGCGCCCGCGCGACGCCGTGGCGTATCGCGCCCGCCTGTCCCGTTACTCCGCCGCCCGTGACCTTTGCCACTATATCGACCTTGTCCGCGGTTTCAGTCGTGTTAAGCGGCTGGCGGACGAGCAGCTTGAGCGTCTCCAGCCCGAAGTAGTCGTCGATATCCCTGCCGTTTATCGTTATCGCACCGGTGCCTCCGGGGAACACGTGGACCCGCGCCACCGAGGACTTCCTTCTGCCCGTGCCGTATACATACGGTTTTTTACTTGTGTACATACACTATCCCCCTATTTCTGCGTCCACACGACGGGCTTCTGCGCCGCGTGCCTGTGTTCCGCGCCGTTGTATACGCGCAGGCGGCGGAGCGCGCCGCTGGACAGCTTGTTCTTCGGGAGCATCCCGCGCACCGCCTGCATGACGGCAAACTCCGGACGCGTCTCCATAATGCGTTTGTACTGTATCTCCTTGAGTCCGCCCACCCATCCGCTGTGGCGGCGATAGAACTTCTGCGTCAGCTTGTTGCCTGTGAGCACGGCCTGCGAGGCGTTGATGACTATCACAAAGTCGCCGCAGTCCACGTTCGGCGTGTAGTCCGTCTTGTGTTTTCCCCGCAGTAGCACGGCGGCCTGAACGGCAGTGCGCCCGAGCGGCCTTCCCGCGGCGTCGAGGATATACCACGTGCGCGACACCGTGTCCTTTTTCGCGAGTGTAGTTGACATTATCCCGTATCCATCCCTTTCTGCATTCTTAAGTTGCTTATATGCGTCCTATCTTTATAGCACACACGGCCGCGTATGTCAACCCTATTTTTGAAAAAAATATGATTTACACATCACATACTCCCGTTTTCGCCGTTTTTCTCCGCCATACCGCCCCATACTCGGTTTCAATTTCATTTTTTGCGCGCCGGTTTGCGCGCGGGGAACGGTTTGCGCGTGGGGGGGCGATTCGGGCTAACGCAGTTCGCCCCTACAAACATATATTTCCTTGACAATTAGGAACAATATGTTGTACAATATATCGTTCTCAAAATCATATTGAAAGCGGTGATTTTTATGCTGGCGGTAAATTATTCCAATATTCGCAATAACTTGAAAAATTATTGCGATAAGGTGACGGACGAGTATGAAACAGTTATTGTTACGAGAAAAGACGAAAAAAATGTTGTTTTACTGAGCCTTGTTGAATACAACGCACTGACAAAGGCCGCGAGAAACGCGGAGTATTTGAACATGATCGATCGGGCGATGGAGCAAATTTCTCGTGGCGAGGG
>JAISBX010000090.1 GCA_031265965.1 Oscillospiraceae bacterium
CGAAGCCGCGTAATCTCCGCATCCTTGTCGGCGAGAGCTGCGTCCTTGTCCGCAACTACTCCTTGCCATTCGGCATTAGCAAGCTTTCGTTCCTCTTGTCGGGCATGGTGCAGCGCCGACGCCTCGTTATGGCGGGCGTCGGCGCGCAGGCGTTCCAGTTCGCGGAACTCCGGCGACACCGTTATCTCGCGGTACGCTCCTATTGCCTGTGTCACTATCGGCGCCTCCAATCAGCGCCACTCGTCCGTAGGGGCAATCCTATGTGATTGCCCTGACTCCCGCGCCAACAGAGAGGTGGGCGGAACAGAACAAGGGCGAACACATAGGTTCGCCCCTACGAACGGGCGGGCGCAACACCTCTCACAAAGTATTATCGCACATTTGCGGCCGGATTTCAACGAAAATTTTATGATCCGCTTCCGGTCGCGCCGATCAACAATAAACCCGAACACCATCCGCCAACCCCCTTGAAAAACCGGCGCGATTGGATTATACTGTATACATCAAAAAAAGGGGAGTGGTCGTGACGGCGGATAACGCGGCGGAAAAACTTGAGAGGATGACTACGCAGCCGGTGCGCAAGCTGATAATTCAGCTTGCTATTCCCACCACCGCCATAATGCTTGTGTCCTCGCTCTACAATATGGCGGATACGTATTTTGTGAGTTCCTTGGGCACGAGCGCGACGGCCGCCGTGGGGGTGGCATTGCCGCTCATGGCGATAATTCAGGCGCTCGGGTTCTTCTTCGGCAACGGCTCGGGGAACTACATATCGCGCGCGCTCGGCTCCGGGCAGGCGGATATGGCGGAGAAAATGGCGACGACCGGCGTATGCTCGGCGTTTATATCCGGCGCGGTCATCACTGTCTTTGGCATCATATTCATGGAGCCGCTGTCGATACTGCTCGGCGCCACGCCCACGATCATGCCGCACGCGCGCGGGTACCTGCTGTATATCCTCATCGGCGCGCCGTTTATGATAGCGTCAATATCGCTGAACAATCTGCTGAGATTTCAGGGCAGCGCGTTTTTCGGGATGCTGGGCATGGTGGGGGGCGCGGTGCTCAATGTGGGACTCGACCCGCTGTTCATATTCGTGTTCAAAATGGGGACCGCGGGCGCGTCGCTGGCTACGATGCTCAGCCAGACGGTGGGCTTCTTTATCCTGCTCTGGGGGACTACGCGCGCCGGCAACGTGCGCATAAGGCTCCGCAGCTTCTCGCCGCGGCCGTCTACATATTTGGAGATAATGCGCGGCGGGCTGCCGTCGCTCCTGCGGCAGGGGCTCATGAGCGTGTCGGCCGTACTGCTCAACAATATCGCGGGAGGCTACAGCGACGCGGTGATAGCGGCCATCTCCATCGTCAACAGGATAGTGCTCATCGCCAACTCCGCCATAATCGGGCTGGGGCAGGGCTTTCAGCCCGTGTGCGGCTTCAATTACGGAGCGAAGCGGTACGACCGCGTAAAGAGCGGGTTTTGGTTTTGCTTTTTGTCGTCGTTCGCTTTTCTGCTCGCGGCGACCGGCATATGCTTCGCGTTCGCGCCGCAGATAATCGGGTTCTTCCGCAGCGACGACGAGGATGTCATGGAAGTTATAAGGATAGGCGCGTACACGCTGCGTGCGCAGAGCGTGGCGTTCCCGCTGATGAGCTGGGTCGTGTTCCACAACATGATGCTCCAGACCATAGGAAAAGCCATACCCGCGAGCTTCCTCGCGTTTGCGCGTCAGGGGCTGTTTCTGATACCGCTGCTGTATATTATGAACGCGGCGCTCGGCGTGCGCGGAATACAGGTCGCCTCGCCGATAGCGGACGTGCTGACATTTATCGTGGCGCTGCCGATAGGCGTGACGGCATTGAAGAATTTGAGGGAATAACGGAGGATTTGGCGGATATGGACGGCAAACGGGAATTTATCGGCTTTATGATAAGCTCAGGGGTGCTCACCTTCGGCGATTTTATCGCGAAGAGCGGGCGCAGGACGCCGTACTTTATAAACACTGGCAACTACAAAACGGGCGCGCAGCTCGCCGCGCTCGGCGACTGGTACGCGAGGTGCATAGAGGACAGCGGCGAGGAGTTCGACGTGCTGTTCGGACCGGCGTACAAGGGCATACCGCTCGCGGCGGCGGCGGCGGTCTCGCTGTACCGCATGTACGGGCGCAGCGTCCCGTACTGCTTCAACCGCAAGGAGGCAAAGGACCACGGCGAGGGCGGCGTGATCGTGGGCTATACGCCGCGTGACGGCGACCGCGTCGCGATAATCGAGGACGTTGTGACGGCGGGCACCTCCGTGCGCGAGAGCGTGGAGCTGCTCAGCTCCCTCGGCGACGTGCGCGTCACCTCCCTGTTTGTCTCGGCTGACCGTATGGAGCGCGGCACGGGAGCGCTCACGACGCTCGACGAACTGCGCACACAGATGGGCATTAACGTCTACCCCATAGTGACGGTGCGCGATATCACGGCGCTGCTGTCCGAAGACGACCCGCGCGCCGCCAAGATCGAGGAGTACCTGAAAGAATACGGCGCGTGACGGCTACCGCCGAAAATTGCGCCTCCAATAGAATTGCAGCCGCGTGAAGCGCGCTATGGCCTCACGCGCGTCCTCCGGCGGCGAGTCTGTCAGCGCGCCGCCTATGCTGTAGATGCCGGAGGTGTGGAGGACGGGCGTGCGCGCCATGACCTCGCCTGCGGCTTTCATGAACTCGTTGCCACCGAAGCCCGCGCGCGCGAAAATCTCATTAAACAGGAAGCAGGGGCTCAGATCCCCCCCGTCGCCTGTGAACGCGCCGCCCAGCGCGCGCCTTGCCGCGCCGTTGGCGAAGACGACGTAGGGCACGCCGTAGTAATCCGTAAAGCCGTGCCCGTCGTTAAAATTAAAGTCGATGCCCAGCTCCGTGTAGACGCTGTTGCCGTTGCCGAGCCACGGGTTATGGTCCCCGAACACTACGAAGAGCACGGGCTCGTCCCGCCCGTCAAAATAATCCGCCATCGCCGTCACGTTCCTAACCGTGTCCGCGGCGCCCTTGAGGTAATTGTTCAATATGACGTAACTCTCCCGGGAAAAGCCCGTGTTCGCGGCGTACTCCTCCGTAAACGACTCCACACTGTCGCTGTACGGCCCGTGGTTCTGGAACGTCACGTTAAAGCTGAAATAGGGCGCGTCCGAGCTCGCCGTGTGCTTTTCGTAGAGCGCGATGATCTCCGAAAACAGCACCCCGTCGTCCACTGTGCCGCCCAGCAGCTCCTCGTAGTGATTTTCGCTGAAATAGTAGTCGTCGAAGCCGAGGTAGCGGTTGACGTTGCCGCGGTTGTAGAACCAGTCGTTGCCTGTGTGGCTCCCCTCGGCGGCGTACCCCTGCTCCTTTAGGTAGCGCACATAGGAGTTGACGTCGCCGCGGAACTCGCCGTTCATCGCGGAAAAGCCCGTCAGAAACGACCACTCCGTGTCCACCGTCCCGCCGGCAAAGACGTTCGTTATGAGTTGCCCCGACAGGGAGCGCTCCTCCAGCTCGTGGAACGGGCCGTATACGTCGTATGTAAATTCCAGCCCGCCGAACTTGGAAAAATCGTTGAACGCCTCGCACATGACGGCGACTATGTTGACCTTTTTGCCGTCGGGTATGTCGTCGTACGCGTAGTCCGCAAGCAGTTCCTCCTCCGCTTCGCCGTCGTAACCGTCGGGCGGCAGTACGCGCGCGGACGTGACGCTGTGTAAAAGCGGGTATAAAAAACCGCGCGACGTGTACTGCTTCGTCGCCGACCACCGCTCC
This sequence comes from Oscillospiraceae bacterium, assembly GCA_031265965.1. The sequence continues at coordinate 3,776 of JAISBX010000090.1, forward strand.
CACGCCGAGATCAGCGCGGTGTTATCCGCGCGCGCGTACAGCTCGGCGTCCGTGTACAGCGAAAACCAGCAAGCGAGCCCCACGCCGAACGCCGCGACCAGACCGCATATGCGCTCCGTGCGCGACCGCACCCGGCGGCGCGCGAAAAAGAACGCGCCGACACTCAGCGCGGCACAGAAAACGGCGACGGCGATGATCTTCCAGTCCGGCCTGATGCTGTAGCGCGAGCCTATGGTGCTCGCCTCCCACAGCAGGCGGATATCCGCCGCGATCAGCGGGTCGTTGCGCAGGAGCAGCTTGAAGTAGTTGACCCACGTGACCGTCATGATCATTGCGGCGCCGAGTGAAAAAGCGAGCCACACGCGGCCGAATATGAAATAGAGCGCGAAAATGAGCAGGACGGCGGGCAGGATATTCAAAAACGGCAGCAGCGGGACGTTAAAGTACCCGAAAAGCGCGGACAGGCGCGGCGTGTCCGTCGACGCGAAATACAGGCTGATAACGCCCAAACCCACGCCCATGCACAGCAGCAGCGCGTATGTATACGCCGTCTCGAGCGCCGGGCGCCGGGGAGAGCCTCCGCTCCGTGCGCGTGTCCCGCCGCCGGACGGTTTTTTTGTTTTTACTTCAGTATTCATGTCCATTGCATGATCTCGCTTATCATGGCCTCGTTTCTGTCCAGGCTCCCGATGAGCCCGCGGATGTTCCTGTCGAGCTTCGCGCGGATCGCTCCGAGCTCCCGCAGCGTCCTCTCGTATTCCTCGATGAAGTACTCGCTCTTGAAGTCATAGACCGACGACATGGCCCTCAGCTCCAGCGAGTGCATAAAAGAGTTGACTTTTGGGTCATATGATATGGCTATCATCGGCACGCCCATTACGGCCGCGTATATCAGCGAGTGCAGCCTCACGCCGACGAGCACGTCCATATTGCCTATTATGGAGAGCATTTCGCCCGTAAGATATTTGTGCTTTACCGCGCACACCTTTCCGGCGAGCCGCCGCTCGATCTCCTCTATGACAGGCAGATCCTCGGAGTAGTGGAACGGGATCAGCAGCACGCGCGCCCCGTATTCGCCGCACAGCCGCTCTATCGCTCCGCACAGCTCGTCCGTAAATTCGCTGTCAGGCTTGGGTTCCCGGATCGCCATGCCCACGACCGTGCCGCCCGTGAACGCGAAGCCCTCGCGCTCCAAGATAGCGCGCCCCACCGACAGCTCCGCCCTGCCTATGCGCAGCACGGGATCCGCCGTGACCACGACCCGCTCCGGCGGGACGCCGATCTCCCGGAGCAGCTCCGCCGACGCGCCGTCACGGACGACGATGCCGCTCGCGCGCCTGAGCGTCCACGACGTCAGCCGCCTGTTCAGCCCGGACGTTATGGGCCCTATGCCCTGGCTGTATATAAACACCTTTTTCCTGAACAAATAACCGAGCCACATGATTGCCAGATAGTACAGTATGCTTCTCTTGCTCGTGGCGTCCTGAAGCAGGCTGCCGCCTCCGCTTATGAGCAGGTCGCAGCGCCTCACCGCCGACACGACGCCGAACGCCGACTTGCGGTCGACCGACGTCACGGCGTATCTCTCGGCCGTCGTTTCGGGGCTTCGGGAGAGCACCGTGATCTGTATATCGGAGAGGTGCGCCCTCAGATTCTCCACGACGGACGTCAGAATCGACTCGTCGCCTATGTTGTTGAATCCGTAATACCCGGAAATCAGTATCCTCATGTCTCGCCGCCGTACCGCTTTTTCAACGACCTGTACGCCGCGAACAGCGCGTGGAAGATGAGTACGGCGACAATGCCGGCTATCGCGCCGAAGAACACCGAGAAGCCCGTCCTCGCGAAGCCGAGATAGAGCGGCGTCCTGATGTGCATGAACGTATTTATTACCGAGGTGGCGCCGATCACGCCGCAAAGCCCGAACGCCACCGTCCAGAAGCGCAGCCGGCGCCCGGCGGCGTACACGGCGAGCATGACCGCCGGAAACCCGGCGAGAAATTCCTTTGTCCTCGGACGCGCCAGCAGCAGTTCCTCAAGCGTGTTCCGGAACAGCATCTCCACGCCGCTCACCTCCACGGACTCGTGCCCCGTGCGCATAAGATAATACTGCCCCGCGACGGCCGCCGCCACAGCGATGATCGCCATCCACACGTTTATCTTTGCGCTCAGGAGCGACTTGACGTCGCCGAGGCGCAGTACGCTCCGCCGCGCGGGCGTCTCTCCGGAGCCGAAAAAGGCCAGATACGCTCCGATAAAGAACACGAGCGGCAGTATCTGTGCGACCTTGACGCCCCGGAAAATGTCTATTTCCAGCATATAGCTGACCGACGACAGCGGCGCCGCCGTCATTATCCCGCCGGCCAGCGCGACGGCCGTCACTGCGAACAGCGCGAGTATACCGTTAATAATAGCGTTCAGCACGGGCGGCACCGCGTCCCCGCCGCCGTCGTAGGCCATTCTCGCCGCTTTCACGCAGACCGTCACGGCGAGGCACGCGAATATCAGAGCGCTCATCAGGCTCGCTATGAGTTCCGTCGTGTTCGGGAGCACATAAAACGACCCGAGCACGCATAACGCCGCGGCGACCATCAGTATCAGCTTCCACCGCTCCGGAACGGGGAAAATTATCCCCAGCAGCAGTATCCCCGAGGCGGCGCAGCCCAGCGCGATCAGCAGCTTTGAGGCGAACGAGACGGTGAAATCAGGCATGGCCGCCGCGGAGCCGAAGGAAATGCCGTGCTCGGCCAGCCGCTCGCGCAGGTTCGAGAACATCTCGACGTACTCGTCCACGTCCGTCACATACGTGTGAAAATCCTTGAACTCGCGTATCGGTTTGTAGTAAATAACTCGTATATTTCTCTCCGTGACGGCGCGGAACATCGTGTTCTCTATCTCCTTTGCGCCCTCGTAGCCGTAATATTGATAGCGGTTTTGTATATAATCCCACACGGAAAACACGCGCACCGCGCCGCGACCCAGCCCGACGAGGTCGAGAACGCCGTCCTGCTTTATGTTCTGGAGCTGCGTTGTGTCCTCTATCAGGCCCACGGACAGCCCCTTTTCCGCAATGTATCCGGCGATGAGGTCTACGCCTTCGTCATAGCCCGGAACGGCCTCGCCCCCTGCCAGAAAATATGACGGCTGTGAATCGTATATGCCGTTGTCCCTGTAGCCGTCTATGACCGCGCGCGCGAATTTCTCGCCGTTGAGAGAGCTGTAGCAATACGCCCTCGGAACGATGTCGAGCCCGAGCGCCCGTATCTTCTCCGCTTTTTCCGGCAATATGCCGAGGCTCATGAGCCTCAGCTTCGAGTCCTCCGGGTCCATGCGCTGCATAAA
>JAISBX010000165.1 GCA_031265965.1 Oscillospiraceae bacterium
ATAATATAGACAACGCAGCGTCTCAACGCATCGTGTTTCCTTTCGGCATACGATTACGGCGCCCCGGCGCCGCGAGTCCCCACACCCAAAGTACCACACGCGGTAACAAAAGTCAACAGGCCACCCGCAACGCAAATGCTACTTGCTTTTGCGGCTTTTTTTTTATATACTGGGCTTATAGCACATTTGCGGGGGGATCGCATGAAAAAATTTAGGGTTTTTGCCAAACCGGTAATATTCCTCCTCGCGCTCGCGCTGTCGATCTCGGCGGTGCGCGGGCGCGTTGCCGCCGCGCCGGCGCATGATGTGCTGGCGCGGACGGCTGTATTGTATGAGATGAATTCGGGACAGGTACTGTATGAAAAAGATATGCGCGCCCGCCGGGCGCCGGATAATCTGGTGAAGGTCATGACGCTGCTTGTCGCGGTGCGCGCCTGCGAGGCGGGGAATGTTGCGCCGGACGACTACGTGACGGCGGGGGAGACGGCGTGGGACGGCGTGGACGCGGGGGACAAGCTGCGGCCGGGCGAAAGGATGAGCTTTTCGGACTTGATGTATATGGCGTATTTCGGCGTGGACGACGCGGCGTGCAACGCCGTTGCGGAGCACGTGGCGGGCAGCGTCGGGAGCTTCGTGGAGATGATGAACGGCGCGGCGCGCGAGCTCGGCTGCGAGGACACGAAATTCACGAACACGCACGGCAGAGATGACCCGGAGCAGTATACGACCGCGTGGGACCTCGCCGTGATAATGACCGCCGCCTGCGGCAGCCCGCTGTTTGTCCAGATCGCCGGTACGTTCAAGACGACGCTCGACGGTACGAATTACAGCGCGCAGCGCGACATAAGCAGCCCTAACCAGATACTCAACGACAGCGGCAGATACTATTACCGGGACGCCACGGCGGCGCGGACAAGCGGGACGTATGAGAACGGCTACGGCCTCGTGGCGTCCGCCGCGCGCGACGACGTGTCGCTCATAGGCGTGATACTCGGAGCCGTCGCCGTAACGCTGGAGGACGAGTCCACGCAAATGCAAAACCTAACGGAGGGCATACGCCTGTTCGAGTGGGGCTTTGGTAATTTCAGTTGGAGAAGCGTGCTGTCGGCGAGCGAGTTGATCGCGCAGGCGCCTGTTGAATACGGCGACGGCGCGGACGGCGTGCTGCTGAGACCGTCCGACGCTATCGAGCTTCTGATCGACAACGACATTGACGAGAGCGCCTTCAGTCGCGATGTTGTGATATACTCCGAGCGCGACGGGCAGCCGCTGACGGCGCCTATAGAATCGGGCGCCATACTGGGCGAAATAACCGTTTACATGGACGGAAAGAAGTGCGGGAGCTCGTATCTGGTGGCAAACACGGGCGTGGAGCTGCAGCGCATAAAGTACATAGAGGATCAGGTGTGGGCGGCGCTCGGCAACAAGTGGGTGAGGTTCTCCATATTCATCGTGGTGGTGCTGTTCGCCGTGTATATCGCGCTTGTTATAAGGTATAACCGGATAAGGCGCGCCAGACTGCGCAGGATAAAAGAGGCGAAGCAAAGGATAATCGACGAGCGCAGGAACGGCGGAGCGAGGGAGGAGCATGACGACTACTACTATGACGGGAGGCTGCATAAGTGAGCGAGTATACGGATTTGGCCGTTGATCTATTTGAGCGCGGGTTCAATTGCGCGCAATCGGTTTTGGCGGTGTTCTGCGAGAAGTACGGCGCGGATATTGACACGGCGGCGCGCGCCGCCGCCGGATTCGGCGGGGGGCTGGGTTGCGGAGAGGCGTGCGGCGCGCTCAGCGGAGCCATTATGGTCGTTGGGCAGAAATACGGAGCTGTCGAACCGGAGGACGCCGCCGCCAAGGAGAACTGCCGCGCGCGTACGACGGAGGTAACGGAGCGGTTCAGGGCGCGCAACGGAGCGGTGCGCTGCAGCGACCTGCTGGGATGCCAGACCTCTACGCCGGAGGGCAGGGAGCGCTACGAGGCGGACGGCCTGCGCGCGCGGATATGCGTGCCGGCGGTCGTGGGCGCTGTAGAGATATTGGAAGAAATTGGGTATTAACGGCGCGCAGCGCGCGTACTAAAGAGTATTGGAGGCGCCGGATGGTTGCAAAGGTGCGGTCAATGGGGCTCGGGGGCATAAGCGGGTACGAGGTGTCGGTGGAGTGCTATCTGTCCGGCGGGCTGCCCAATTTCGATATAGTGGGGCTGCCGGACGCCGCCGTGCGCGAGGCGCGCGAGCGCGTGCGCGCGGCGACGAAGAACTGCGGCATCAGGTTCCCGGTCAGCCGCATAACGGTAAATTTGGCGCCGGCCGACACGAAAAAGGCGGGCACCGTCTATGACCTGCCCGTAATGCTGGGCATTTTGGCGGCGTCGGGCGACATCACGCCGCCGCCGGACGACTCGGCGTTCTTCGGAGAGCTGTCGCTTTCGGGGGAACTGCGGCCTATAGCGGGGGCGCTCCCCATGGCGCTCGCCGCCGGGCGCGCAGGAGTAAAAAACCTCTTTGTGCCGGACGACAACGCCAGAGAGGCGTCCTATGCCTCGGACGTGGCGGTCTATCCCGTGCGGCACGTCGGCGAGATACTCGCGCACCTCACGGGTCAGGCACGCATATCGCCCGTCCCGCCCGGCGTGCCGGAGCGCGCGGAGTCCTTGGGGCCGGACTTCTCGGAGGTGAAGGGGCAGGAGAACGTAAAACGCGCTCTCGAGGTCGCCGCCGCCGGCGGACACAATATACTGCTCGTCGGGCCGCCGGGCGCCGGAAAGAGTATGCTCGCCAAGCGGCTGCCGTCGATACTGCCGGACATGAGCCGCGCGGAGATGATAGAGACGACGGAGATACACTCCGTAATGGG
>JAISBX010000169.1 GCA_031265965.1 Oscillospiraceae bacterium
GCCGTCATGTATATCACGTCGTAATCTCTGGCGAGTATATCGCGCATCTCGTCGTCGACGCGCCGCTTGACTATCTCCGGCGGCTCGTCGCCGTACAGCTCGCGCAGCCGCCCGTACACGAGCGAGCGCAGCTCCTGCGCGCTGCCGTCGAGCTTTGGGGAGTACAGCTTTTTCGCCGGGGGCAGCGGGCGCACGCTCTCGCACATATCGGCTATCAACTGCGTGTTAGTCACAACTACCTCATATGCCGTCTCGCGCCCGAGGTACCCGAACTCGTCGAGCATCTCGTCCGTCGTCTTTAGGTACAGCGGTAGCGCGTCGTCGGCAGAGCCATAGCCCTTGGCGGTGAGCAGTATGTGCCTGTATATCTCGTGCCCCGGATCCAAAAAGTGTACGTCGCCCGTCGCCACAACGGGCTTGCCGAGCCGCCGGCCCAGCTCCACCACCTGCCTGTTGAAATCCCGCAGTTGCTCCTCGTCGCGCGCGCGCGGCCTCTCGCCGGACAGCATGAACCGGTTGTTGCAGACGGGCTGTATCTCGAGATAATCGTAGAACCCCGCTATGCGCTCCAGTTCAAGACGGCCCGCGCCCCCCGTTATCCGGCGGAACACCTCGCCCGCCTCGCACGCGGAGCCTATGAGCAATCCCTCCCTGTGCCGTTCGATGAGGCTCTTGGGTATTATGGGGTTCTTGCCTATGTAATCCAGATGGCTCTTTGTTATGAGCGTGTACAGATTGCGTATGCCCTCCTGCGTGCGCGCGAGTATTATTATGTGGTTGGGCCTGAAATTGCCTCTTTTGATCTGGCGGAGCAGCGCGTCGCTGCCCGACAGATGTTCGTTCATTCGTACATAATCCGTGACGCCGCGCGCCTTCAGCTCCTCGAAAAAGCGCGTCAGTATCATGCCCGTCGCCGAGGCGTCGTCCACGGCCCTGTGGTGTGTGAACGACCCTATGCCCATATAGCCCGCCACGTCGCTCAGACCGTGCTTCTTGAATTCCGGGAACAGCGAGCGCGAGAGCGTCAGCGTGTCTATGTACGCGGGCGAGAACTCCATGCCGTTTCGCCGGCATATCTCGTGTATGAACCCTATGTCGAACGGCGCATTGTGCGCCGCGAGCGTCCGGCCGCCCGCGAATTCCAGGAACAGCTCGGCGGCCCGCGCCTGACTTGGCGCGCCTGCCACGTCGCTGTCGCGTATGCCCGTCAGCCGCGTTATCTCGGCGGGGATCGGCCTGCCGGGGTCGGCGAACGTGTGGAACCGCGCCAGTTCCTCCCCGTCCCGCATGAGCACGGCGCCTATCTCCGTAACGGCGTCGTCGCGCGCGGACAGCCCCGTTGTCTCGATGTCGAACACCACTATCTCGCCGTCCGTCGCGCCGCCGGAGCCCCCCAGCACGGCGGGGCGGCTTTCTATGTCGTTCACATAGTAGCCCTCGACGCCGTATATCACCTTTATCTTGTCGCCTGCCGCCTTCATCGCGTCAGGGAACGACTGCACGACGCCGTGGTCCGTTATCGCCACGGCCCTGTGCCCCCACTCTATGGCGCGCTTCACTGCCGCCTCTGCGTCGGTCAGCGCGTCCATGGCGGACATGCGCGTGTGCAGGTGCAGCTCGACGCGCTTTTCGGCTGCCTTGTCGAGGCGGACGGGCGCCTCAGCCGCCGCTATGCTCTCCGCCGTCATCACTATCTCGCCGTTGTCGTATTTGCTCTCGGCGAGCTCGCCCGATACGGTGATGTACGCGCCGGGCTTTATGGCTTTCATCACGCTCTCCGCCTCCGACGGCTTGTCCCCGCGCAGAAACTTCTTGACGCGGACGGAGCCCGTGTAGTCGGTGACGCAAAACGAGAGCAGCCACGACTTGCCGTTTTGCACCCTGCGGCTGTCCTCCTTGAACACCTCTCCGCGCACCGTCGCCTTGCCCACGAACTGCGCGAGGTCGCCTATCGGCGTGACCTTCGCGCGCGCGGGCAGCTTGCCGAGTATCGCGCGTGCGGACGAAGAGCGCTTTGCGCCGCCGCGCAGGGCGGACGGCCTGCTAAGACATATCCGCACCCGCACCGAGTCGAGGCCCAGCGTGGACGTCAGCAGACTCTCCGCCGCGGCCACGTCCACCGGCGCGGCCGGCGCCTCGACCCGCACCTCCAGCAGCATCCGGCGCCCTCCGCCGTCCAGCTCCGCCGATATGACGCGCGCGCGCCCGATAGCCTCCGGCATGGCGCCGCCCGACGTGAGCTCCGGAAACCTCTCACAGAGCGTCAGCCCGCCGCTCCGGTCTTTCATATTATCCATATTGTCCATATTCTCCGTATCAGATCACCCTTCTGTGTTTTTTCGTATGCCCGCGTCCATAGTGGCGCAGGCGTTGAGAGACATGTCGGCGCGCGCGCCCGCGAGATATTCGTAGTATCCCTGACAGCCGATCATCGCGGCGTTATCGCCGCACAGCGCGAGCGGGGGCATATAGAGGCGGGCTCCCGCCGCCGCCGCCGACCGCTCAAAATCCGCCCTGACGCGCGAGTTCGCGGCGACGCCGCCGGCTATGGCTATCCGCTCCCTGCCGAATTCCCGCGCCGCGGACATAACGCGCGGTACGAGCGCGTCGCTGACCGCCGCGGAGAACGACGCCGCGAGCGAGGGAATGTCAAGCTCTCCCCCGCCTCGCTGTCCGGCGTTGTGCAACAGGTTTACGACCGAGGACTTCAGGCCCGAAAACGACATATCGTACGGATGACCCTCGATCGAGGCGCGCGGAAGTTTGTAGGCGGTACTGTCGCCCGCGCGCGCGAGCTCGTCGAGCGCTTTGCCGCCGGGATAGCCCAGCCCCAGCGCGCGCGCGACCTTGTCGAAGCACTCCCCCGCCGCGTCGTCGCGCGTCGAACCGACGACGCATATGTCCGTGTAGTCCTCGACGTCGGCGATAAGACTGGTCCCGCCCGATACGACGAGGCACAAAAACGGAGGCTCCAGCTCGGGAAACGCGATATAGTTGGCGGCGATATGGCCCCTTATGTGATGGACCGGGATGAGCGGCACGCCGAGCGAAAACGATGCGCCCTTCGCGAAGCTGACGCCCGCCAGCAGCGCGCCGATAAGTCCGGGCGCGTACGTCACGGCGACGGCGTCGATGTCCCCGCGCCGCGCGCCCGCCTTTGCCAGCGCGGAATCCGCCAGTTCCGTTATGACCTCCACGTGCGAACGCGAGGCGATCTCAGGTACTACGCCGCCGTAGATCGCGTGCTTGTCGGCCTGTGAAAAAATCTCGTCCGCAAGAACCGTGCGCCCGTCCGACGTGACCGCCACCGCCGTCTCGTCGCACGAGGTCTCAATTGACAGTATCAACATGCTCTACGCTCCGCCCCCGCGTGTCAATTCTTTTTCCATTAAAATAGCGTCCCCCTCAGGATGCGTATAATATCCCCGGCGTCTGCCTACCGCGAGGTATCCGCGCCTCTCATACAGCGCCGCCGCCGGATTTCGCTCGTGTACCTCAAGCGCCAGCGCGCCGGAGCCCGCCTCGGACGCGTACGACTCGGCGTCCGCCAGCAGCATGGAACCGACGCCCCGGCCGCGCGCCGTATCATCCACCGCGATGCACAGCAGTTCCGCACGCTCGGGATAGCACCGCGTGATCGCGTACCCTATAAAAGCGCCGTCTTCCTCGGCGGCGGCAAATCGAGATTCCGTTCGCTCGGTCTCCTCCGCCAGCGCGGCCGGCGACCACGGATTCAGGAACCGCCCGTGGTCGATCGACGGCGCGCGGCGCGCGGCCTCGTCTCCGGCGCGTATTATGCGCGTCATTTTAAGTCGTACCAGCTCTTGCCCGCGCGCGTCTCGGCGACGAGCGGGACCGTGAGGCTCGTCACGTTTTCCATCTCCTCGCGCAGCAGAAGCTTCACAGTCTCCGCCTCGTCCTCCGGGCACTCGGCGATGAGCTCGTCGTGTACCTGCAATATGAGGCGCGCCCCCAGTCCCTCCGCCTTGATGCGCCGCGCGGTGTTTATCATCGCCAGCTTTATTATGTCGGCGGCCGTGCCCTGCACAGGCGTGTTGAGCGCGACGCGCTCGCCGAACATCCTCACGTTGCGGTCCGACGACTTGAGCTCGGGCAGACCGCGCCTCCTGCCGAAAAGCGTCGTGACATACCCGTCACGCTTTGCCCTCTCGACAATTTCCGACATATAGGCGCGCACGCCGCTGAAATTCTCCAGATAGCCGTCGATGTACGACTGCGCTTCCTTTACGCTCACCTTAATGTCGCCGGCGAGCGAGAACGCGGACATGCCGTACACTATACCGAAATTGACGGCTTTCGCCTGTCTGCGCAGGAGCGGCGTCACGTCCTCGCGCGAAACGCCGAATATCTGGCTCGCCGTCTCCGCGTGTATGTCCCCGCCCCGGCGGAACGCTTCGATCATGCGCTCGTCTCCCGCCATGTGGGCGAGCAGGCGCAGCTCTATCTGCGAATAGTCGGCGCCCGCGAGCAGGCGCCCGCCGCCGGCGATAAACATCCTGCGGAGCTGCCCCCCCCGCTCGCTTCTGACGGGGATGCTCTGCAAGTTAGGCTTAACTGACGAGAGCCGTCCCGTGGCGGTCACCGTCATCTGGAAGCTCGTGTGTACGCGCCCGCCGCCGTCCGCCTCTTTTATGAGCGCGTCGGTATACGTCGCCTTGAGCTTTGACAAGAGCCTGTAGTCGGTTATGAGCTCTATTACGGGGTGCTTGTCCGCCAGTCCGGCGAGCACCTCGGCCGCCGTGGAGTAGCCGGTCTTCTTCTTTTTCGGAGCGGGCAGTTTCAGCTTTTCGAACAGCACGCCGCCGAGCTGCTTCGGGGAGTTTATATTGAAGCGCTCGCCCGCTATGTCGTATATGCTCCGCTCTATGCCGGATATCTCCGCGGAGAGCGCGTCGCCGTAGCCGCGCAGCGCGTCGCGGTCCACCATGAAGCCTGCCCTCTCCATGTCCGCCAGCACGGCGCACAGGGGCAGGTCTATGCCGTGGTACGCGCCGTCCAGGCCGTTTTGTTCGAGCGCGTCCGGAAGTACGCCGCACAGGTCGCGGATCGCGGCCGCGGCCCACGCCTGCGCGCCGGGCTGCGGTTCCTTCTCCGGCCCGTCCGCGCCGGAGCCGCCGTCAAACATTGTGAGCTGTTCGGCGCCGGCCGCGTACACGCTCTCCGGTTCGCTCGCCGTGTACCCGCAGTAGCGCGCCGTCAGGCGCCCGTACTCGTAGGAATTTTCCGTGGGGGCGAGCAGATACGCCGCGAGCGCGGTGTCGAACGCCCAACCGTCGGACTCGATGCCGCGTCCGTGCAATTGCCGCATTATGTCCTTTATATAGTGGCCCGCCTTTTTTATAGAGCTCCCGAATATCTCACGGAGCGCCTTGTCATAATCCGCCGTGACCGTCTCGCTCAGCACAAAAACGTCGTCCGAGCCGTCCGTCACGGCCACGGAACCGAGCCCCGGCGCGACGTGTACCGACACGAGCGGTGCGGAGCGCATCCGGGCCAGCATTATCGCAACGTCGGCCACGGTCACGACGTCGACCGCGGAAAATTCGCCCGTGCCCGTCTCCGCTCGAGCTCGCATCGCCTCCGGAGACGGTGCCAGCCCGAGCTTTTGCAACAGTGAAAAAAATTCCAATTTTTGGAATATATTATACAGCGCGTCGCCGTCGGGCTCCCTGACGACGTTTTGCTCCGGAACGAATTCAAGCGGCGCGTCGCGCCTTATCGTCGCCAGTTCGAAGGACATAAGGGCGCTGTCGCGCCCCTCTTCGAGCTTTGTCCGTACGCGCTCCTTGACGTCGAGCGTGTCGAGGCTGCCGTAGATATTATCTATCCCGCCAAAGCGCCGCACGAGATCGAGCGCCGTCTTCTCCCCCACGCCCGATACGCCGGGTATGTTGTCCGACGGGTCGCCC
>JAISBX010000142.1 GCA_031265965.1 Oscillospiraceae bacterium
GCGCATGGCCTCCGCGACATCGTCCGTCTGCTTGCGGTAATCCTCGAACGCGTGCAGCAGGAAGATGGCGTAATCGAGCGAGACGGCCAACTGCAATATGGGGCTTATTGCGAACGTGACGAACGATATTTCCTTGAACAGCGCGTTCGTGCCCATGTTTATGAGTACCGATATGCCTATGGCGGCAAAAAACAGCAGCGGCTCCAGCCACGATGTAGTGGACACGAGCAGTATGACGAGGATCATAGGGACCAGTATGAGCATGGCGTTTGTCGTCTCGGTATTCATGGTGACGCGCACGGCGCCGCGGCTCACCGCCTCTCCGGACAGGGCGTTGTCCTCGCCGATGACGCCGTATATCCGGTCCGTCGCCTCCAGCTCGTCGCCCGATATCGTCAGCGAAAACAGCGCGTTCCCGTTGGAGTAGTATTGCTCCACGAGCTCGCCGTCCGCCATCTCCACGGGCTGCGTGATATCCATCACGTCGTCGAGCCAGAGCACGTCCGCTACGCCGTCGAGCGCGGCGAGCTCGCGCTTGTACCGCAGCGCCTCCGCGACGCCCACGCCCCTCACCATGACGCGCGCGTTTTGAAACGCGCCCGTGAATTCCGAGCCCATCACATCGATGGCGATCGTAGACGCGGTGCCCTCCGGCAGATACGCCGCGAGATCGTAGTTGACGTCCACCCCGAGCAGCATCACCGCGCACACCAGCGCCGCTATCGCGAATACCGCCGCGACTAATTTCCTGTGCCCCGTGATCGCTTTTGTAAAAATTTCCAATATACCAGCCCCTTGTTTTTCTTCCACACAGTGTATTATAATGTACACGGCGTTGCAATTCAACCGACAAATTCGCGCCCATTGTCGGAAAATTCGGAAGATATACGAGGTGTGGCTGCCATGGACGGCAAAAAGGTCGACCGGAGGACGAAATATACAAAGCGCGCGCTCAGGGACAGCATAATCAAGCTGCTGCGGGAAAAGCCCGTGGACAAGATCACCGTCAAGGAGCTATGCGAGACGGCGGACATCAACCGCAGCACGTTTTACGCGTACTACGGCAGCCCCGCCGACCTCATGCACCGGATAGAGCGCGAGCTGCTGCGCGATCTGGAGGCATATCTGGCGGACGCGAGCTCCGGCGAGGGCGCGCGCGCGATGTCAAACCGGATAGCGATATTGTTCGAGTACGTCGCGCAAAACGCGGACGTGTGCATGACCATACTCGGCGAACACGGCAGCGTACAGTTCCAGCGGGAACTCATGGCGCTCATACAGAACACGGGCATCCTCATGGCGGAGAACACCGGCGACGGCGAAAAGCTGGAATATCTGATAAAATTCATAGTCAGCGGCAGCGTAGGCGTCGTACAGAAGTGGTTCGAGGGCGGAATGCGCAAAACCCCGCGCGACACTGCGGAAATGCTGATAGATTTCATCTATTTCGGCCTGTCGCCGCACGGCGGCGCGAATTGAGCTTGGCAAAGGTCTGGTTAGTTAAAGATAATTGATGGTGCAACAAAAACGTCCCCCGCCGTAAACGCGATTGAAAGGCGCGTGGAACCTTTCAATCGAAAATTGGGACAATTTATCCCGGCGAACTTATGAGCAACTTCGCGCCGTGGCGCAACAGCTCGGCGGCGTCGCGGAGACCCCAGAGCACACCTACGCCGTACATGCCGGCATTCACAGACGTCTCCATGTCGGTGCCGGTATCGCCCACGAAAGCTATCTCTCCCGGCTCGACACCGGTTGCTTCGGCGCGCTCTAGCGCACAGGCGGGATCCGGCTTCGTCGGGACGAATCCGCGCTGTCCGCGTATCATCGCGAAGCCCACGTCCGGGAAATAGCCTTCCACCATAAGAACCGTTTGGCTGTCAGATTTGTTAGACAGTACACATATTGGTATGCCGAGTGAGTTTAGGGCACGCAGAGTCTCGGGTATTCCCGCGTAGGGTCGCGTGTTGTCCGTCTGTCTCGACGTGTATGCCACACAGTAGTCCTCCGCGGCCGCCCTTATAACGCCGTCATCCACGCCGGGAGGCAGCGCACGTTGTGTAAGGATATACGCGCCCTGTCCCATGAAGAAGCGGTACTCGTCGAGCTCGCGCACGGGATACCACCGCGCCGCGAGCACCTTATTCATGGAACTGCCGACGTCAAAAAGCGAGTCGAGCAACGTACCGTCCAAATCAAAAATGACGGCTCTTGGCATCTTAACCGCTCCGCCGTCCAGGCTACGCATCGAACGGCGTGCCGAGCGCCGCCTGCTTTTTCAGCAGTTCCGGCACGTCGAAGCCCGCGTTCGAGGCGCTGACGGCGGAGACGAGCTCCAGCGCCTTTTTCACGCCTATCTCGTTCATGAGCTTGAACGGGCCGATGCGCCAGCGCAGGCCGAGCTCGACGCCCAAGTCGGTGTCGCGCGCGTCTGCGACGCCGCTGCCCGCGAGCTGCGCCGCCACGCCGAGCGTGACGCCGTATATATAGTCGATTATCGCCGGGAATTTCGACTCGTCGATATCGCCCGAAAGATACCACTCGCGCCCTTCGTCTATGGTCTTGCGCAGCAATGGCGGCGTGGAGTAGAACTCCGAGAACTCAACGCCTAAGGTGTCGGCCGAGTGCGCGGCTATGGGCACGCCCGTCACGTTCATGACTTCAAACGCGCCCATTGGGATGCCGAACGCTTTTTTCTCGGCGGCGTCGATAGTTGGGATATTGCCCATGCCGCGCTCCAGCATACGTATGGAGTGTACGTAGTACGGGATGAATATCCTGTTCACGACGAAGCCGGGCGAATCGCTTACCGTTATGGCCGTCTTGCCGTGCAGCGCGGCTATCTCGCGCGCAAACGCGAGCGTCCTCTCGCTCGTACCGGCGTGCGGGATGATCTCCACGAGCTTGTTGCGGTCCGACGGGAAGAAGTAGTGCGTGCCTACCACGCGCTCCGGGTGCTCCGTGACGGCGGCGATGTCGCGCACATAAAGGCTTGACGTGTTCGTCGCGAGCACTGTGCTCTCCGGGCACACCCGCCCGAGCTCGCGGAACGACTCCTCCTTGAC
>JAISBX010000181.1 GCA_031265965.1 Oscillospiraceae bacterium
GGGTGAGGATGCGTCCCCTCCCTCGCCGTTCTCCTGAGAGGACGGACGCACAGACGGCGGGCATTCCGAGGCATAGGATGTTTCTTACGACGGGCGTCCACGACGTCGGCTCGGTCAGCTCTAGCGCCGCGCCCGCGAGGTTGGCGGAGTGCGCTAGAGTGACGCGTACGCGCTCCGACTGTTCTTCGTCGAGGCCGTGGGCGGCGGCGGCGCCGAAACGGGCGGCCACGGGGTTGAAACGGTTGCGCGCGGCGTCCTCCTTCAGGTCGTCGCAGGCGTCAATGATGTATATCCAGCGGCCTGTGTGATACAGTATCTGCTCCAGCGCGCGCCCGCGTCCGTCGCCGTGGTCCTCCGACGCGGCGCTCAGTATGCGCGCGAACTTATCGGCCGCCTCGTCGAGCGAATTGACGCTCGGGGCGGTTGCCTCGATCTGTTCCAGCTCGTCCAGCGCGGCGCGCGCCATACCGTCAAAGCGGGCGTACCGTTTTGACGCGTCTTTGTACGCGCGCCGCAGGAACAGCAGAGCGGCGCGCGCCGCGCACCGCTTGAAAAACGTCTCGTCCCTCACCGAGTCGCGCAGCTTCCAGTACGTCAGTATGACGCTGTAGCCGGCGCACCGCTCGAGCGACTGCGTCTCGCGGCAGCACCGCTTTCTTTTTAGCGGGCTGACGGGGCAGCGCCGGAGCTCGACCTCCGGCTCGCCCGCGTCCTCCCAGAGCAGCATGGCGAGAAACACCAGATCGAAATTCAGCACGAGTCTGGCGGCCGCGCCGTAATGCCTGCCGAGCGCGTGGCACAGCCCGCAGTAGCACGCCCTGAACGCCTCGAACTCCCGGACCTTCAGCTCGCCGCGCACGGGGCGGATGTATCCGAACACGCCGCTATGCTCCGCCGCCGGCTTCACCGCCGGAGCTAAGATCCGGCTCCGACAGCGACACGGCGACCGGGTACTCGCCTATCGCGCCGATGTCGCCGAATTCGCCGCCGACATATACGCGCGCGGGCACGGTGTACATCCCGCTCGTATTCCCGAGCTCGGTAAGGTCGGCGACGACGCTTATATTCGACTGCTGGAGCCGCTCCATATCGTCCGGCGCGCCGCGTATCGTCACGTTGAGGCTCTGCGTGATAAGAGTGGCCTCATAGCCGCTCGGCACGTTCGATATCTGAATGTTCGACACTTGGAACTGCCTCGTCTCCAGCCCGGAAATCTTCACCGTGACCGTGGCGTTCGTAAGACCCGTGAGATTGTCCAGACCGTTGGGGATTATGATAGGGAAACTCTCCGTCAGCGACACGGAGAAGCGCGTGAGGTCTATGGTCCCGAGCAGGATATAGTTTATCTGCATATCGGCCGCGTCGCCGGCGAGCGTTATCTCGTTGCCGGGCGTCACGGTGACTGTGGTGTTGCTCTCATCCGCGCCCGCTCCGGGGACGAGATTGACTGTAAGGGGCACGGTGCGCACCGTCTTGATGGGCACGGTGACCGCCACTATCTGGTCGCTGAACGTCAGGCCCTCGACGTCGAGCTGCGCGCCGTCCTCGTCGAACAGTGTGAACGGGTACTCCTCAGTGACCGTCTTCGTCAGATTTTCGCGCAGTACGGCTACCAGAACCTTGGCGACCCTCGACACGAGCGCCTCCGGCCCGGTGACCTTTATCATATTCGGCTGGAACTCCAGCGGCTCCGCCTGATAGCCCTCCGCGGCGATATTGCCGGAGTACTCGCCGGAAACCTCCACCATCTTCTCGGAGAGATTTTCGACGCGCAGCACGATATAGCTGACGGACCGCTCGCTCACGGTGAAGTCCCTCGTGCTGACGCCGTCCGGATACGCCTCCGTGTAGCCGAGCATACTCTGGCCGACGCCGGTTATCTGGGCGAGATCGACCGTGACCTTGATATCCGAGCTGCCCAACCCCATGACGACGTTGCGCCGCCCCGTGAGCCTGAGCCCGACGGTCTGCGTGCTCACGGAGGTTATGACGAGATTCCTGTCTGATACAAGCTCGGAGTTGATAAATTCCACGGGTATGCCGCTGATATAGTTCGTCTCCTCCGGATTGACCACGAACTCGACGTATATCCACAGCGCGACCGCCGCGGCGAGCGAAAAAGCGATATAAAAGGTCCTGCTCGAAAAGAACCGCCCTATTTTCTTCAGCATCACTCTTTCACCCTTTTCCTTCGCTGCTTCGGCTTGACCTGCTCGGGCTGGATCAGCTCGTCCGCGAGCACTTCCTCAAGTATCGCCGTCGGCAGATCGCGCCTGAGGAGGCCGTCGATCGCCACGGATATCCCGCCCGTCTCCTCCGATACGACGACCGCCACGGCGTCGGAGCGCTCGCTTATGCCCAGCGACGCCCGGTGCCGCATACCGAGGTCCCGCCCGAGGTCGGTGTTGTGCGACATAGGCAGCATACAGCCCGCCGCCTCGACGCGGCAGTCGCGCACGATGACGGCGCCGTCGTGCAGCGGGGTCTTCGGGAAGAAGATGCTCCGCAGCAGCTCGGACGACGTCGCGGAGTCTATGCGCGTGCCCGTCGTCACATAGTCCGTCAGCCCTATATCGCGCTCAAATACTATCAGCGCGCCCGTGCGCGTTTTCGACATTTCGGAGCAGGCCGCCGCCGTCGCCTCTATGCACGCGCGCACGAGCTGCGTATTCACGCGGCGCTTGCCAAGCAGCCTGTTGAAGTTTTGGCTGCCCACCTGCTCGAGGAATTTTCGCAGCTCGGGCTGAAACAGTATGATGAGGATTATAACGCCCATCCTCATTGCCTGTTCGATAACATAGCTTATGACGTTGAGGTTCAAAAGGCTCGCGAGCCCCGTCACGGCGAGCAGCAGCGCGATACCGTTGATGACGCTGCCCGCACTCGTCCTCCTTACCACGCGCAGTATCCGGTAGATGAGATACGCCACGATGGCGACGTCGAGAACGTCCCAGACGCTTATGAGCTTTATATTATTCCATACTAAGTACGCTAGTTCCCTCACGGCTTCCATCGTCAAAACCTCTTAATACGTGCTGAATTTCCAAAAAATCCGGATACATCCCCCGCGCATACATATATTATAGTATAAAACATCCCTTTTTGCAATTAAAAATGCGGCCTGTTTACAACAATGCCGTTTGTCGCTTGCAAACGGCGCCGAAATGTTGTATATTTGCACAATAGAGGCGCTGCCGAACGAAAGTTTTTTAGGAGCTGAGGTTTATGAAAATAAAAATATCCGCCGACAGTACGTGCGACCTCACGCACGAGCTCATAGACAGGTACGACATAGGCATAGTGCCGCTGTACATAGTCAAGGGCGGAGAATCCTTCAAGGACGGGCTTGAGATAACGCCGGACGACCTGTTCGACTATGTTGACAGCGGCGCCGGCACGTGTCACACTGCGGCGGTGAATATCGCCGACTACACTGACGCGTTCACCTCGTATCTGCGGGAGTACGACGCCGTTGTTCACATAAATATAAGCAGCGGCTTTTCCGCGTGCAACCAAAACGCCAGAATAGCCGCGTCGGAGCTGCCGAACGTCTACGTGGTGGACTCGTTCAATCTCTCCACGGGCACGGGCCATCTCGTGTACGACGCGGCGCTCATGGCCGCCGAGGGAGTCGCGCCCGACGAGATCGCGCGCAGGCTGGACGGGATGGCGCCGTTTATGGACGCGAGCTTCATCATAGACAAGCTGACGTACCTGCACAAGGGCGGGCGCTGCTCGTCCCTCACGGCGCTGGGCGCGAACATACTCAAGCTCAAGCCGTGCATAGAGGTGACGGACGGTAAAATGGACGTCGGCAAGAAGTACCGCGGGAGCTTTGACAAGGTGATCTTGCAATACGTCGCCGACAAGCTGTCGGACGCCGGCAACATCGACGGCCGCAGGATATTCGTCACCCACACGACGCGCGTCCCCCCGGACACGACGCGCAGCGTCATAGACGCGATACGCTCATACGGGATTTTCGACGAGATAGTGGAATCCCACGCCGGCTGCGCCATATCGAACCACTGCGGGACCGTGTGCCTCGGCGTGCTGTTCTACAGGCGGCGAGAAAAATCCCAATAAATTCCAAATCAAATATAATGGTAAGGTCGATTTTAATCTGGGGGACACGATAATGATAACTGTAAACGATCTCAGTCTGCAATACGGCGGGGCGGCGCTGTTCAGCCGCGTCGATCTGCAATTTACGGCCGGCAACTGCTACGGCGTCATCGGCGCCAACGGCGCGGGCAAATCCACGTTTCTCAAGATACTCGCCGGCGAGCTCGAACCGTCCGGCGGCAGCGTGAACATAGACCCGAAAGTGCGCATGTCCGTGCTCAAACAGGATCAGACCATGTACGACGAGCACACGGTGACGGACGCCGTCGTCATGGGGAACCGCCGCCTCTACGAGTGCGGGCTCGAAAAGGACGCGCTCTACATGAAAGAGGACTTCTCCGACGCCGACGGCATACGCGCCGCCGAGCTCGAGGAGGAGTACGCGGAGCTCGGCGGCTGGGAGGCTGAATCGAACGCGTCACAGCTCCTGCACGGACTGGGCATACCGACGGCGCGGCACGGGGCCGTGATGTCGGAGCTGGAGCCCAGCCAGAAGGTCAAGGTCCTGCTCGCGCAGGCTCTGTTCGGCTCGCCCGACATAATACTGCTCGACGAGCCGACAAACAACCTCGACGTCGGCTCCGTGGTGTGGCTCGAGGACTATCTCGCGGACTACGCCGGCGCCGTGATCGTCGTCTCGCATGACCGCTACTTCCTCAACACGGTCTGCACGCACATTGTGGACATAGACTTCGGCAAGATAAAAATGTACGTCGGCAACTACGATTTCTGGTACGACGCCAGCCAGCTCATGCAGCGGCTCACAAAGGAGCAAAACAAAAAGAGCGAGGACAAGATACGCGAGCTCGAGGAATTTATCCGCCGCTTTTCCGCGAACAAGTCAAAGTCGCGGCAGGCGACGTCCCGCCGCAAGCTTCTGGAAAAAATTACCATTGACGAGATGCCGGCGTCCTCGCGCAAATACCCGTGGGTGGGCTTCAAGATAGAGCGCGAGCCGGGCAAGGACAGGCTGTTCGTCACCGGCGTGTCGAAGACCGTGGACGGCGTAAAGGTCCTCGACGGCGTAAGCTTCATAATGGGGCGCGCCGACAAGATCGCGTTCATCGGCACGAATGAGATCGCCATAACCACGATGTTCAAGATCCTCGCCGGAGAGCTCGAACCCGACGAGGGCGAGGTGAAGTGGGGCGTCTCCACGACGCAGGCGTACTTCCCCAAGGATCACGGCGAGTATTTCGAGGGTCGCAATACGCCGCTGATGGACTGGATGCGCGAATTCTCCGAGGACAAGCGCGAGAGCTATCTGCGCACATTTCTGGGCCGTATGCTCTTCTCCGGTGACGACGTGTACAAGCCGGCCGGCGTGCTGTCCGGGGGCGAGCGAGTGCGCTGTATGCTGTCAAAAATGATGCTGTCCGGCGCCAGTATCCTCATGTTCGATCAGCCGACTAACCATCTCGACCTCGAGAGCATAGCCGCGCTCAATAACGGTATGTCAGATTTTTCGGGCAATATCATCTTCTCCACCCACGACCACCAGCTCATATCTACAGTGGCCAACAGGATAATCGACTTCAACGGCGACACCGTGACCGACCGCGTGACGACGTACGACGAATACGTGCTGGCAGTTGACAGTTGACAGTCACACGCGCCGCAGCTTATCAAACGTGATGACGCGGCAGCGCTTCTCCAGACGACCGTTGTTCACGACAAGCCCGAGCGCGCACGCCGAGGCCGCTACGCCCGCGTAGACTGGGGTGAGCGCGCCGAGCGACGTGAGAGCGGCGGCTATTAAGTTATACGCGATTAACCCGGCGAATACGCGCCGCGCGTTTTTCCTCAGCAGTTTGCAAATATAGACGGCCTTGAGCAGGTGAGCTATCCTGTCGCGGGTCAGACAGATGTCCGCGCGGGAGAAATCCATCTCGGCGGCGCGTCCGATCGCGACGCGGACAGCGTCGCGCGTATCGTCGTCGGCGACTGCGCGGGCGGAGACGACGCGGACGGCGGCGGGGGATGTCAAGGCATAACCCATCGCGCGCAGCGTTTCCTCGGTCTTGGCCAGACCCTCGCGCGGCGAGCCGTCTCTGGCGGTTCGGGCGGACTCGTCGATAGAGACGTTTTTCGCTTCGGCAAGGGCGTCCGCCGCCTGCGCGCTTATCAGTATCCCGCTCCGCGCGAGCGCCGCGAACCCCACCGTATCCGCGATCGGGAGGAATACCGCGAAAGCGGACGGGGATACGGCGATCGCCGCGCTTATGGCGCGCATGGCCGCGGCGTGAGCGCTCCCGCCTGACAGCGCCGCGACGGAGACCGCCGCCGCCGCCGCCAAAAACACAAGCGGGACAAGACACGGCCCGACGACATCGGTTAGTCTCCGCAATCTGCCGCTCCGAGCCGCGGGAGAGCGCCGCGCCGCCGCGAGAAAGCGCGGGTACACGCTCTCACCGCGGCCGCACAGCGCCTCCAGCTCGACGGCGCGGTCATAGTTCACGCCGCCGCAGTACAGCGTGTCGCCCGCGCGCTTTGTCACGCGCGCTATGTCGCCGGTGAGTATGGATTCGTCCACGCTCGTCTCACCGGAAACAAGCCGCCCGTCCACGGGGACAACGCCGCCGCGGGGCACTGCGACAATAT
>JAISBX010000075.1 GCA_031265965.1 Oscillospiraceae bacterium
TACAGCTTCCCCGCAACGCTCGGGCGCGACCCGTCGTGCCACGCCGCCGTCCGCGCGCCCGGCGTCAGCCGGCGCCACGCGGAGATAACGCGCATAAACGGAGCGTATTATCTCACGGATCTCGGCTCAAGCAACGGCAGCGCCGTGAATGGCGCGGAGGTGACCGGCGCCGCGCGCATTGAGGACGGCGGTTCGATAGAACTGGGCGTGACGCCCGTCAGCGTCGAATTTATATAGAACGTGGAAAGCAGTGTGATCCGATGAATCTTGTTCTTATAATCCATTTTAATCAGAGCTTCTTTGAGTTTTTTCTGCCGGCTGTGAACAACCGTGCCACACAGGCGGAGATACCGGCGTCGGTAAGCGGCTTCGGGAAGGACATAGCGCTTCCGCTGGAGGTCTGGGAGGGCGAATGGGCGATACCCGCGTGTGCGGAGCTGGGCATACCGGAGCGCCTGCCGCTCCGGGGAGGGCTGCGCGTGAACTGCGCGGTCGCGGGCGGAGACGGCGAGAAATTCGTGACCGTCGTCGAGGACGTGCCGGAGGAATACACGGCGTTTGAGAAGTTCAGGCTGGTCCCGGGGCGCTTTACGATAGGACGCGAGCCCGGCAACAATATCAGGCTCAACACTCAGGGGCTCGTGAGCGGGCGGCACGCCGCCGTGGACGTCGGCGCGGACGGCCGCTGTACAGTCCATGACAGCAGCCGCAACGGCACGTTTGTCAACGGGCGGCGCATAGACGGCAGCCGGGAGCTCGTATTCGGAGACGTCGTGGGCGTGTTCGGGCTCAAGCTGGTGTTTCTCGGCGACGCTCTGGCGATAAACAGGCCCTCGGAGGACTGCGCGCTGTCGGGCTTTACCCCGTACGCGCCGCCGCCGGAACAACTGACACAGGCCGAGGACGGGGACGGGTTTTATCAGCGCTCGCCGAGGCTTATGGAGAGGCTTGACGACGAAATCATTGAGATCGAGGCGCCGCCGAACCAAAACCGCAGCCGCAGGCAGCCGCTCATATTCACCATAGGCCCGTCGATCACGATGGTCATACCTATGGCGGCGGGCGCAATATTCACGATGGCGGCCGCACGGCAGAGCGGGCAGACGGCGGGCGCGTTTATGTTTATGGGCATAATTACGTCAGTGACGGCGGCCGTCATCGGTATATTTTGGGCGCTTATGAATCTGCGCTACCAGAAGCGGATGGAGACGGAGGAAGCAGCCCGCCGCGCCGCCCTTTTCAAAGCGTATCTTGAGCGCATGCGCGCCATCTTGGAGGAAAAGCAGGATATAAACAGGGAAATATTAGAGAAACTGTATCCGCACATCTCGGAATGCGCGCGGTTTACACGGCCCGGCGCCCTGAGGCTGTGGGAACGCAACGTGAATCACCGGGACTTCTTATCGGTTCGGCTCGGGATAGGCGATCTGCCGTCGCCGAACGCGATAACCACGCCAAAGGAGAAATTCGTCCTGACGGAGGACGATTTGGCGGAGGAACCGCGCAGGCTGCGCGACGAGTTCAAGCTCCTGCGCGGCGCGCCCGTCACGCTGTCGCTCTCGGAGCACAGGCTCGTCGGAGTGATCACCGGCGCCGACGGCGGCAAGACAGCACGTATCGCCCGGTTACTCGCCGTCCAGCTGGCGGCGTATCACTCGTACACGGATCTGAGGATGGCGTTTATATACGAAAAAGCCGACGCGGACAAATACGGCTTCGCCAGATGGCTGCCGCACGTGTGGAGCGAGGACGGAGAGACGCGTATGCTCGCCGAGGACGCGAACGGCGCGGGTGAGGTGCTGTACAGCATATCGTCAGTCTTGAGGACGCGTTTGCAGGACGACGGCGAGAACACGGAAAAAAGCAAACAGCGCGCGCTGCCGCATTACGTGATCTTTGTGGCGTCCCCAAGCCTCATCGAGGGCGAGGCCATGGGCAAATACTTGAACGCGCCCGCGGAGGAGCTGGGCATAAGCGTCGTGCTGCTGTACGGCTCTATCGGGCTGCTGCCGAACGGCTGCTCCGTACTGATACGCGACGACGCGGAGTTCAGCGGGTATTGCAGCCTCGACGGCGCGTTTGACGATGTAGGCGGTGTCGCGTTCGACGATGTGACCGGCGCGGACGCGGGCGCGTTTGCCCGCTCGCTGTCCGGCTTTCGCATACGCGAGGAGCAGTCGGCGGGCGCGGCGCCGTCCATGCTGAGCTTTCTCGATATGTACGGCGTATCCCGCGCGGACGAGCTGGACGTATACCGCAACTGGCTGAACAACCGGAGCTTCGAGAGCATGAGGGCGATGATAGGCTACCGCAGCGCGGACACTCCGCTGTATCTCGACATCCACGAGAAATACCACGGCCCGCACGGCCTTGTCGCCGGGACGACAGGCTCCGGTAAGAGCGAGACGCTGCAAACATATATCCTTTCGCTCGCCGTGAGCTTCGACCCGCGCGAGGTGTCGTTTATACTCATCGACTACAAGGGCGGCGGAATGGCAAAGAGCTTTGAGGGTATGCCGCACGTCGCGGGCATAATCACGAACCTCGGGGGTAACCAGACGAATAGGGCGCTCGCGTCTATAAACAGCGAGATAAAACGCCGTCAGGCCGTGTTTAACGAGTACGGCGTCAAGCACATAGACGAGTATATCGAGATATTCCGCGCCGGGCGCGCGGAGGCGCCGACGCCGCATCTGCTCATTATCTCGGACGAATTCGCGGAGCTGAAAAAGGAACAGCCCGAGTTCGTGCGCGAACTCGTCTCTGCCGCGCGCGTCGGGCGCAGTCTCGGCGTACACCTGATACTGGCGACGCAGGATCCGTCGGCCTCGGTTGACGACGAGATATGGAGCAATTCAAAATTCCGCCTGTGCCTGCGCGTGGCGGGCAAGCAGAACAGTCAGGCGATGCTCCACCGCCCGGACGCCGCGTATATAACGAATGCGGGGCGCGGATATTTTCAGGTGGGCAACGACGAGATATTTGAGCTGTTCCAGTCCGGCTGGAGCGGCGCGGAATATGAACCCGAGATTCCGCACGCCGAACGGGCGCGGGGCGACATACAGATGATAAACCTCTGGGGCAAGGCGGCGGTTAAACCTGTGAAAAAGAAATCCGCTTCCGGCGGCGGCAAGGTCACGCAGCTTGCGGCTGTCGTACGGCACATAACGGAGGTCGCGGAGGAAAAACGCATTGGAGCGATATCGGACATCTGGCTGCCTCCGCTGCCCGAGCGCGTCACTCTCGACGAGCTGGACGGCGCGGAGACCGCCCCCGGCAGCCTCGCCGTTACGCTGGGGCTCGCCGATCATCCGACGGGCCAGCGCCAATTCGCTTACGGCTTGGATCTCGCGCGCGAGGGGCATCTGCTCATTGCGGGGCCCGGGGGCGCCGGCAAGACGACGCTGCTGCAGACGCTGCTCTACTCGCTGGCGTCGCGCTATACGCCGAGACAGGTGAATTTTTACATAGCTGACTTTAACAGCCGCACGCTCGGCGTTTTTTCCAAGCTCCC
>JAISBX010000102.1 GCA_031265965.1 Oscillospiraceae bacterium
GAGATGTTTATAAAGGTGGCTGAGCTCTTGAATTTTTCAGCCGCCGCTAAATCTATGTACATCACCCAACCCGCCCTCTCAAAATCGATCGGCAGGCTGGAGGAAAACCTTGGGTCGAAGCTGTTCCGCAGGAGCAGTCACGGCGTACGGCTGACCGACTCCGGCAAGTACCTGTACGCGGAGCTCTCCCCGCCGATACGGAAAATACACAAGGTCATAAGCGATATGCAGAACATAGGCGGCGCGATCCGCAGACGGCTCGTGATAGGCTGTCACAACGCCTTTTACGAAAGCGGAATGTTCACAAAACTCAAGGATATGATCCGCGAGTACGAGGCGGAGAACAGCGACGTGACGCTGCTCATTGAGCTCGCGGAGTACCCGCAGCTCAACGAAATGCTGATTTCAGGAGAGGTGGACGTCATCATCTCGATCTCCAATTTTGTCACCTCCGCCGCCTCTGTCTCCACGAAATTTGTCGGGAGAGCGGAGTATTTTCTGGTAATGTCGGCGGATCACCCGCTAGCGGCGTCGGACGAGATCGACTTCCTGCAATTGAAAGACGAGGTGTTTTATTTCATCGCCACCGACGACAAAAACAGCGCGTCGGGCGAGATGGCGAGATTCAAGCCCCTCGGATTTATGCCCAAAAGCATGTACGGCCTCCCGAACTTCCACTCTGTCATGATGGCGATTGCGATGGGACGCGGCATGACGCTGTCCGGCTATTTTGACACGGAGAAGAGTACGTCAAGACTCAAATTTTTTCCGTTGCCGGAGACGTACAATTCACACGACATAGTCGTCGCATGGCGTACGGACGACATAAGCCCTCCGACGCGTGCGTTCTTAGATATGTTTCACGTATAGACGCGCATGTCCGCGCGCGGAGTGCCGCTTGCGCGGACATGCCGGAACAATCAATATATGAAAGGGCGGGCGAAAATGAGCGGATACGGTGTTTTTGAAGATATCAACGAGGCTATAGACGCGGCGTACGAGGCGCAGCAGATCCTGATACGTAAGTTTACAACACAGGACAGGGACGCTTTCATCGCGAAAATCAAGGAGAAATTTCTGGCGATCATCGACGAGGAGACCATCAAGGAATTCGATGAGACGGGCTACGGCAGGTTGGACCAAAAGCTCAAAAAGAACCGCGAGTCGATCGCCACAAACCCGGACACATCCTCGCTTACGACAAGGGTGTTCTCCTCAAGCGACGGGATCACCGTCGAATACTGCGCACCCTACGGGCTGGTGGGCGCGCTCACTCCGGTCACGAACGGCATAGCGACGGTCGCCAATAACGCGATGACGATGATAGCCGCCGGCAATTCCATAGTGTTCAACTGCCATCCGGCCGCAAAGCTCGCGGGAGCGATGGCCGTCAGCCTTGTAAACGAGTCCGTGATAGAGCTGGGCGGGCCGCCCAATCTGGCGACGATGGTGCGCGAGCCCGACACAAAGACTCTCGACGTCATAATGAAGTCGCCCAAGGTGAGACTGCTCATAGGCACGGGAAGCGAGGTAATGGTAAAGCTTCTCATGTTGTCAAACAAGAAGGTGATAGCCGCCGGCCCCGGCAACCCGCCGACGATCATCGACGAGACGGCGGACATAGAGCGCGCCGCCGCGATGCTGTATGAGAACGTGCCCTTTGAGAACAACATGCTCTGCGTGCTCGAAAAAGAGGCGTTTGTCGTAGAGGACGTGTTCGACAGCTTCGTCAAGGAGATGGTGCGCCTCGGGTCGCGCCTGCTCACGGCGGAGGAGGTCGAAAAGCTCGTGCCCGCATCTCTCGTTCAAAACGGCGAGGGCGGCTGGGGCGCCAACAAGGCGATGGTCGGCAAGGACGCGAACGTCGTGCTGAAAAACGCCGGCATAGAGCCGAGCCCCGGAGACCTTCGGCTGGCGATATGTATAGTAGACCACAAGCACCCGTTCGTGGAAGCGGAGCAGATGATGCCCATATTCCCGATAGTGAAGTGCAAGGACGTCTGGCAGGCGATGGACTGGGCGGTCGAGGCCGAGCACGGGTTCCGGCATACGGCGGCGATCTGGACCCGTGATTTCGCCCGCGCGACGGAATTCGGCAGACGTATCGACTGCACGGCGCTGGCGCACAACGGGCCGACGGTCGCGACGGCCGGCGTAGGCGGCTCCGGCGACGGCTCCGCGACGATAGCCACGTCCACCGGCGAGGGCTTTACGAATCCCGCAAGCTTCACGAGGATACGCAGATTCACAATGGCCAACGGCGGCGGCTACATAATATAAGCCATATACAACCATGATACTGGAACATTTGACCGAGCTCGACGCAATGGCGCTCGAAATAGCGCCGTCGCGCCGCGCCGTCGTTGTGGCATCGCATGAGGAACACGTCCTCAGGGCTGTCTCGCTTTCAAAAGGCAAGGGCGTCGTGTCGCCTGTTTTGATCGGGGAGCGACAAAAAACGGAGGAAATTCTGCGCGCGCTCGGCGAGGCGCCCGGCGACTATGAGATAATACCGTGCGACGGCATGGCGGAATGTGTGGAGATGGCCGTCGGACTCGTCAAGAGGCGCGAGGCAGATTTTATCATCAAGGGCATCATAGAGACAGCGGATCTCATGAGGCCGCTTCTCAACAGGGAAAAGGGCATTGTAAAGCCGGGGGCGTGTGTCTCGTCCATCGCCCTCATAGAGTCGGCGAAGTACCACAAGCTCTTTGCCATGACGGACATGGGCATAAATACGTTCCCGGATCTGGAGAGGAAAAAGCAGATAATAAATAACGCCGTATGGTTTATGCGCAGGATGGGCGCCGTGGAACCAAAGGTCGCGGTACTGTCCTCGGTAGAGCGCGTCAACCCAAAGCAGGAGGACACGGTCGAGGCGGACGCGCTGAAAGCGCTCAACAGGAGCGGCGCCATACCGGATTGCGTCGTAGAGGGCCCAATCTCGCTCGATCTGGCCGTGAAAAAGGAGGCGGCGGAGGTCAAGCGTTACGAGAGCCCGGTCGCGGGGGACGCCGATATCCTCATGGTCCCGAATATTTTAGCCGGCAATCTGCTCATAAAGGGCATGGGAATATTCGGTGACATATCCACAGCCGACGCGGTATTGGGCTTCGACGTGCCAGTCGTGTTCGGCTCGCGCGGCGGGCCTGTCGAGGCGAAGTGCCTGTCCATATCATTGTGCGCGCTCATCGCGTGACCGGCTGCGGGAAACGCTTGGAAATGCCGAGAAATAACGGGAAACGCCGGAAAATGGAGGAATGACCGTATGCCGCAGGATGTCAGGATACTCGTTATCAATTTTGGTTCAACATCGACGAAAATTGCGGTTTTCAACAGAAAAGAGCCCGTTTTCAAGATCAGCTACGACCACGGCCGGGACGGGTATCCGAAAAAGTTCGCGAATCTCGCGGAGCACGAGGCGTTCGCGACGGGTTTGATCAAGAAAGTCGTCGCGGAAAACGGGCTCAGCATGGCCGATTTCGACGTGTTCGTCGCGCGCGGCGGCGGCATGGTCTACACAAAGTCAGGCGCATATCTCATAAACGACGTATTGATAAGGGATACGGACAGAATAGGCGGCGACAGGCATCCCGGCAAGCTCGGAGTGCGCATTTGCCGCGCGTTCTCAAAGGAATACGGCAAAGACGCATACACAGTAAACGGCCCGAGCGTCGACGAATACGACGACGTCGCGCGGCTGACAGGCGTGCCGGAGATATTGCGGACGAGTCACATTCACACGCTCAACCAAAAGGAGGTCGCATACCGTTACGCGGACAGCGTCGGCAAGAAGTACGATGAGCTCAATCTCATAGTGTGCCATATCGGAGGGGGCATCTCCGTGACGGCGCACAGAAAGGGCGCGATGGTCGACTCGACGGACATCATAGAGGGCGATGGGCCGATGAGCCCTACGCGCTCCGGGTCGCTGCCCGCCATACCGCTTATAGAGCTGTGCTACAGCGGCAAATATGAGAAAGAAGAATTGATACTTAAAATCGTAAAAATGGGCGGCATGACGGGTCTGATAGGCACGGACGATCTGCGAGAGGTGCTGCGCAGGATCGAAAACAGCGACAGCTTTGCAAAAACAGTCTACGAGACGATGGTATATCAGATAGTCAAGTGCGCGGGCGCGATGGCCGCCGCGCTGAACGGAGAGGTGGACGCCGTGCTGTTCACGGGCGGCATGTCCAGATCGCCGGAGCTGACCGGCGCGCTGACAGAAAAGCTGTCGTGGATCGCGCCGGCCGCAGTCTTTCCGGGAGAGTTCGAGATGGAGGGGCTCGCCGCCGGGATCATGCGGGTCATAGACGGCGCCGAGACGGCTCACGAGTACACCGGCATAGACGTCTGGACGGGCTTTGAGGGACGAGAGGATTTGTAGAGGGGGGCTATTGTAATGTATCAATTCAAACCGGCTTCGGAGCGGATACTGAATTTCAGGGACCGTATCCGGGACAGAGTGATCCGCGGGGACGCGGAACGGACGATGATCCAGGCAAAGGCGCACGAGAAGTACAGGAATATCGTGCCTATAATCAAGCGCGCCCTCACCACGCGGGACGTATGCGAGAATATGACGATATACATCGACGACGACGAGATGTTTGTCGGAAGCAAATCCAAGTATTTTTGCGGTTCCACGGCGTTCGGCTGGGTGCTCGACAGGGGCGCGGACGGGCTTCCGGTCATTGAGAAGGAGTGGGAGCTGCACGACGACGGGCTCTGGCACAATCCGGAGGGCGAGGAGCTCAGGCTGATGATAGCCCAAGAGGACATTGACGCGCTGCGCTCCGTGGCGCACACGGTAGGGGAGGCGAACCCGAACAGGATATCCTCGGCGTGGGCGCCCGACGGAGCGTACGACTTTTTCGCGCTCGAGGCGTCGGACTACGACGTTCATGGGCAGAATATCATGTGGATCCCGTGCGGGCACCTGACGCCCGGCTACGCGAAGATAATCAATAAGGGCTACGGCGCCATACGCGCCCAAGCGCAGTCGTGGATGGACGCGCACGAGGGGAACGTCATGGGCGACGATATGCGCAAGTATATGTTCTACAAGTCCGCGACCATAGCCTGCGACGGCGCCACGGCGCTCATACGCCGCCACGCGGAGGCGTGCCTCGAAAAGGCGAAGTCGTGCGGGAGCGCCGTACGGAAAGCCGAGCTTGAGGGAATGGCCGACGGTCTCATGTGGATATCCGAGAAGCCCGCGCGCACGTTCTGGGAGGCGTGCCAGGCGGCGCTGATGTATCAGCTCTTGCTCGGACTGGACGCGGGGTATCCGGCGATAGCATTCGGGCGTTTTGACCAGTACACGTGGCCGTTCCTCAAGCGCGAGCTTGAGAGCGGAACGCTCACGGAGGACGCGGCGCAAGAGCTCGTCGACGCCTTCTTCCTCAAATCCAACACGTTCTACGAGGTGGGGCTCGGCAAGGTGGCAAAGGTGACCGGCATCGGCAACACGTACCAGCACACGACGCTCGGCGGCGTACTGCCGCAGACGGGCGCGGACGCGAGCAACCCGCTCACGTTTATGGTGCTGGAGACCGTCGGGCGGCTGAAGCTGCACGACCCGACAATATCGTTGCGCGTACACAAGGACACGCCGGACTCGGTGTGGGACTGCGCGCTGGCGACCTCGAAGCTCGTAGGCGGGCTGCCGCTGTTCCAGAATGACGACGTGATCATACCCGGCCTTATGAAAGAGCTCGGGTTTTCGATCGAGGACGCGCGCGACTACGCGATCATCGGCTGCCAGGAGGTCGTGGGCTCCGGCAACGACTATCCCGCGCCGAACGGCACGCACGCGCACGCGTCCGTACACCACGCGGTCATATTCGACATGGCGATAAACAACGGCGTCAACCCGAAAAACGGCAAGCAGGCGAAGCTGCAAACGGGGTATTTATACGAGATGAACTCCGTGGAAGAGGTCCGCGCGGCATACAAGAAGATGGCGGACCATATTTTGAAGTGGTATGTGACCATCAACAACTACGCCGAGTACCTGTCCGCGTATAATTTCCCGCACGCTATGCTGTCCATCTCGATGGAGGGCTGCATGGAGCAGGGGAGAGACGCGGCGGAGGGTGGCTGCAAGTACAACTCCTACGGCGGTACGGCGACGGGTCTTGCCACTATAGCCGATTGTATCACCACCATCAAGTACATGTGCTTTGACAAAAAGCTGTGCACGACGCGCGAGCTGTACGACGCGTTTATGGCAAACTGGGAGGGCCACGAGCCGCTGCGCCAGCGCATACTGACGGAGGTGCCGCACTACGGCAACGCCGACCCGTACGCCGACGAGGAGATGACGTTCTGCGTAGACAACTACTACAGGATGTGCAAGGAGTGCTCCAGTCCGCGCTGCGAGGTGTACAAGGCGGGGATGTACGGAGCGGCGGATCACGTCGTGCAGGGCTGGAACGCGTGGGCGACGCCGGACGGGCGCCGGACGGGCGAGCCCATAGCCGACGCGATGAGCCCCGCGCAGAGCCGCGACAAAAACGGGCCCACGGCGGTGTTCGCGTCCTCGTGCTGCTTCGACCACACGCGGTTTATGGACGGCGTGGCGCTGAACCTGCGTATGCACCCGTCGGTACTCAGCCGCGACGACGGCATCGCGAAGCTGCGCGATATGACGAAGGCCTATTTTGCCAACGGCGGGCTCGAGTGCCAGTACAACGTCGTGGACACCGCGACGCTGCGCTCCGCCAAGGAGTCGCCGGGCGAGTACAGGGATCTCGTCGTGCGCATCGCGGGCTACTCCGCCTACTTCGTGGAGCTCGACAAGGATATGCAAAACGACATAATATCCAGAAATGAAAACGTAATATAGGCGCGGCGGTAGAGGAGAAAGGACGTCTTTACATGTTTACCTTCGAACCACTGAGCGGGCGCATCGAGGCGCTCCGCAAAAAACGCGCCGAAGCCAACGACGGGAATATATGGCTCGACGCCGAGAGGACAAAGATATACACTGACTACTATAAGGAGCACGAAAACGAGTATCCCGTGCTCAAGCGCGCCCACGCCGTGTACGAGTGGTGCGCAAAAAAGACGCTGCGGCTCGACGACGACGATATGTTCGTAGGGAACCTCGGCCGGACGTACCGCTCGAACCATTTTTATGTCGAGTGGGGCACGGGCTGGATGGAGGATCTGGCGGAGCAGAGCGACGAGGATTTCAGGGCGCAGTTTCAGGGCGATTACTGCTACGTAAAAATGACCGACGAGGACCGCCAGATATTCATAGAAGCAGGAAAATACTGGAAAAGCAAGACGATATCGGCGTACATGGCGGGTATCGTCCCGCAGTCGATATGGGACCTCGGGCCTGACGGCGTCACCTCGTTCGCGAAGGGGCCGTTTCTGAGCAACATGGCGCAGGGGCACTACTGCCCCAACTTCAACAAGGCGATCCATGTCGGCTTTAAGGCGATAAAAGCGGACGCCGACGCGAAGCTGGCGGAGCTTGAGGGGCGCGTTTTCGGCGCGGACGCTGAGAAGCACGCGTTTTACAGGGCGGTCTCCGTCGTGTGCGACGCCGCCATGCTTCTCGCCAAGCGCTACGCCGCACTGGCGGCGGAAAAGGCCGCGGCGGCGACGGGCACGCGCCGCGAGGAACTGCTCAAAATGGCGGACTCGCTCGACTGGATCATGGAAAACCCGTGCCGCAACACGTGGGAGGCGCTTGAGGTCATACTGCTGTACCAGATGATACTCATAGCCGACGCGCAGCAGCACGGTCTCACACTAGGGCGCATAGACCAGTACGCCGGATACTTTATGGACGAGGAGCTCAAAAACGGCCTTATGACGCCCGCGCAGGCGCAGGAGCTGGCCGACGCGTTTATACTGAAGCTCGGCGACCATCTCGCCATTCTCGGCCTGCGGATGCAGCACAGCGAATTTCAGGGCTCGCTGAGCGGCATGACGGCGGGCGAGGCCGGCGTGGGCTTCTCCTACGCCACAAACGGGCAGCACTTCACTGTCGGCGGCAAGAAAAAAGACGGGACGGACGCGACGAATTCGCTGACGCTGTGCTTCCTGAAATCCTACGGGCGGCTGTTCCTGTCGGATCCGTCCATATCGGTCCGCGTACACAGGGACACGCCCGACGTCGTCTGGCAGCTCTCGATAGAGGCCTCAAAGCTGTCGGGCGGTATGCCGACGATAGAAAACGACGACGTAATAATCCCGGCGCTCATGAACCGTGGCCTCTCTCAGGAGGACGCGAACGACTACTGCATAATCGGGTGCGTCGAGCCGTGCGGCTGCGGCAACGAGTGGGCGGCGTGCGGCAGCACGGGTACGGAGAGCTTCCTGAACTATCTCGGCTGCGTCGTACACATGATCAACAACGGTTCAAACCCGCAGACCGGCTATGACGGGGGAGTTAAGACAGGCTACCTGTACGATTACAAAAGTTTCGACGAGGTGAAGGCCGCTTTCGAGGCGCAGGCGCGCTTTTTCCTGAACTGGCACGTGAGCTTCGTGAATTTTTACGAGGTCGTCTACGGGCAGAATTTCCCGTGCATCACGGCCTCGGCGACGTTCGACGGCTGCATAGACAACGGAAGGGACGTGACGCGCGGAGGCGCGAAATACAACTCCACGGGCTTTACGGCGTGCGGGATCGGAAACGTCGCCGACAGCCTGGCCGCCATAAAATACCTCTGCTTCGACGAGAAGCTGTGCACTGCGCGCGAACTGTTCGACGCGCTGAAGGCGAATTGGGACGGCTATGAAACCCTGCGTGAGATCGTGATAAATCAAGTCCCGCACTACGGCAACGCCGACCCGTATGTGGACGACATAGCCGTGTGGGCGATGAATCTGTACGCCGACCACATGAACGCGGCTACGGGGCCGCGGGGGCACTACACGGGAGGCACGTTCACAATGACGACGCACATAGATTTCGGCATGGGGACCGTGGCGACGCCGGACGGGCGCCGCGAAGGCGAGCCTCTGGCGGACGCGATATCCCCGCGCCAGGGCTTCGACAAAAACGGCCCGACGAATTACCTCATATCAGCCGCCAAGCTTCCGCACGTGAAATTGGGCAACGGGGATCAGTTGAACATCCGTTTCTCCCCGCGCGCGGTGGAGGGCGACACGGGAACGGTCAAGCTGCGCGATATGTTCAAGACGTATTTCGACATGGGCGGAATGCAGGTCCAATTCAACGTCGTGGGCCTCGAGACGCTGCGCAAGGCGCAGGACAGGCCGGAGGAGCACAAGAACCTGATCGTGAGGATCGCCGGCTTCTC
>JAISBX010000015.1 GCA_031265965.1 Oscillospiraceae bacterium
GGCTCAGACCCAGATGCCGCGCTGCACTATCTCGCGCGCCTTCTGGAGGCGGGCGACATTTTGTCGCCGTGCAGGCGGCTGCTCGTGATAGCCGCCGAGGATATTGGGCTGGCGTATCCGCAGGCGCTGGCCATAGTCAAGGCGTGCGTGGACAGCGCCGTGCAGCTCGGCCTCCCCGAGGCGCGCATACCGCTGGCCGACGCCGCAGTCCTGCTTGCCACGGCGCCAAAGTCGAACAGCGCGTACCTCGCCATAGATGCGGCGCTCGCTGACGTCCGCGCCGGCAAAACGGGGGATATCCCGCGCCATCTGCAAAACGTGCACGCGGACGGCGCGGGCTTCGAGCGCGGCCAAAACTACATATACCCGCACGACTTCCCCGGCCACTACGCCCCGCAGCAGTATCTGCCGGACGAGCTCGCCGGCGTAAAATACTACGAGTACGGCGACAACAAGACGGAACAGGCGGCGAGGGCGTACTGGGAGCAAATACGCCTGTAAGGGCTGCGCAGCTACAAAGCATATCGGTTAGCGCCGTGCGGCGGAGCGGCGGTACAGTATGGTGGCTGCGAGTGCGGTGTTATGAGGTGTGTATGGATGTCGCCGGGATAATTTGTGAATACAACCCTTTCCACAGCGGGCACGCCGCGCATATCGCGCGGACGCGCAGTCTGCTCGGCGGAGCGTCAGCGATCGTGTGCTGTATGAGCGGGAATTTTGTGCAACGCGGGGAGCTCGCCGTTATGGGCAAGCACGCGCGCGCGGAGGCGGCTGTGCTGTGCGGGGCCGATCTTGTGATAGAGCTGCCGCTGCCCTGCGCACTGTCGTCCGCCGAGCGGTTCGCGCTGGGCGGCGTGCGTATGCTCGACGCGCTGGGCGTGTGCGGGTATCTCTCATTCGGGAGCGAATCCGGCGACTTGGCGCTGTTGGAGTCTGTTCGGAGCGCGTTGGACACCGCGCACGCCGAGGAGATCACAAAGCGCGAGCTCGCGCGCGGTAAATCGTACGCCGCCGCCCGCGCGGCGGCTGTCGCGGAAATATTGGGGTACGCCGCGCCCGCGCCGGGCGCTCCGAACGATATGCTCGGGGTGGAGTACCTGCGGGCGATCGCCGCGACGGGCGCCCGCCTGACTCCAATAGCCGTGCCGCGCGCGGCGGGCGCTCAAGCGTCCGCGATAAGGGAGCAAATGCGTACGGGCGTCTCGGATTGGACGCGGTTCGTACCGGCTCATGCCGCCGAAATTTTCGCGCGAGAGCTCGCCGCGGGACGCGCGCCCGTGCCGGCGTCGGGCAGCGACGCCGCCGCGCTGTCAAGGCTGCGTGCGCTGCGGCGAGACGGTTATTTATCACTACCCGACGCCTCGGACGGCGCGGGCGAGCGGTTGATGCGGTACGCGCGCCGGGAACCGTCGCTGCTCGCGATAGCGGAACGCACAAAGACAAAGCGGTACGTCATGTCGCGTATCAAACGCATGATCATGTGCGCGTGCCTGGGGATCAAGGCCGGCGACGCGGACGCTTCCCCCGGATATATCCGCGTACTTGCGGCGAACGGCACGGGCACAGCCCTGTTGCGCGAGATAAACAAACAGGCCGCGATCCCTGTCATAACAAAGCCCGCCGCGGCAAAGCGTCTGCCCGGCAGAGCGCTGGAGCAATTTCAAAAAACGGCCGCCGCGACTGATTTCTACGTCCTATCTCATCCCGCCGAGCCCACCCGCCGCGGAGGTCAAGAGTGGACTATGAGCCCGGTTATTTTACAATAGAATTACGGCATTTTGTTCGCCCATTCGATGGCAGCCATGTATAGCTTGAATACGGCGTCCATCGTAAGGCCGCGTTTTTCCGCCATTGCATACGCCGTATCCCACTGGCATGATTCGTACGCGACTATAATGGACAGCAGATCGCCGCGTACGCCGTACCGCGTCAGAAGCGCCTCGGATATTTCTTCGGATACGCTCGTCTCGCGGATAATATCGGGCAGTGGCATATCCATTATGGCATCCATGAGCGACATCAGGCCTATCATGAACATATTTTCCGCTTCTTTTTTTAAGCCAGTCAGAGGTGCCGCCAGCTCCAAAAATCTGGCGCGCACGATTGCCATCGTTATAAGCTCTCCCGGCTTGTTGTCCTTGATGCGCGACATGGAGATTATGGTAATCCACTTCTTCAATTCGATCATGCCAAGGATCGCGAGCGCTTGGCGTATGCCCTTTATCTTGTAGCGCATACCGAAGAACGCAGAGTTGACGACGCGCAGCAGCAGGAACGACAGCGCGGTGTCCTGCTTGATGATTTCGGCGATTTTTGTGAAATTTACATCGGGATTTGCGGCGAGATGTATGAGCCTCATGCAGTTTACTTTCATCGGCTCAAGTGCGCCCTTGGATCTTATGATTACAGGCTTGCTGAAGAAATAGCCCTGAAACAGCTTGAAGCCCATATTTTTTGCCGCCTCGAAGACCTCATATGTCTCGATTTTTTCGGCGAGCAGCTTTATCGGCCTGCCCTTCAGGGTATGTACGAACTCCTCGATATCCTCGATAGAGGTGCTTAAAAAGTCCACCTTGATTATGTCTGCGACGTCTATCAGCGGCATGTACTCGGGCGATAGAATGAAATCGTCCAGCGCTATGGTGTACCCCAACTCCCGCAGCTCGGAGCACGTGGCGAGCACCTCGGGCGTGGGCAGTATCGTTTCGAGCACCTCGATGACGAGAATCTTGTTCGATAGGATCGTGGCGACCTTGTCGAGAAGCAATTTTTCAGTGAAATTCACAAAAGCGAGCTTGCCGTTCGTGATTTTCTCAATACCGATATCGTGAAAGCTGTTCCTGATCGTTTCGGATGAAGCGGTATCGCCCCCCACATCGGTGAACGCAGTAGCCTCCGTGCTCTCTCTGAACAGCAGCTCATACCCCAATATATTTAGCTTGGAGTCAAATATTGGTTGCCTTGCCACACAGGTCCCCATACGTATTCACCCCAGATGTCTAATCTGACTTGTGATTATGCCGACGAAAATCAGGGCGCAGCCGGCGTAGCTGCGGGGGGGCATTGTCTCGCCTAACAGTATAGC
>JAISBX010000071.1 GCA_031265965.1 Oscillospiraceae bacterium
GCACTTCGGGACGGAGATGTATAACAACGGCGGCGTATACGGCGAGTACGCCGCGCTTGACAGGGAAGGCCGAAAATGGAAAGTGGTGTACGACGGCAGCATCGCGACGGAGTGCACAGCCGGGCGGCTGCGGGAGAGCGTTAGCAGCCGCGAGTACAGCGCGGAGATCGTCTCCCCGATATGCCGCTACGGGGACATCCCCGAAATCCAGCAGGTCGTGCGTGAGCTGCGCGCGGCGGGGGCGGTGTCGAACAGCAGCTGCGGGATACACGTCCACGTGGACGCGTCACCGTTCACGGCGGACAAGCTGCGCAACGTCGCGAACATCATGGCGTCGAAAGAGGATTTGATCTACAAGACGCTGAAAGTGGACGTGGAGAGGGAGAACTGCTACTGCGGAAAGACCGACCTGCGGTGGCTGGAAACCCTGAACAGTCAAAGACCGAAAACGCTCGACGAGGTGAAAAACATCTGGTACGGCGGCGATTCTGGCAGAAGCGGCGACCACTATGACAACAGCCGCTACAAGGGGCTGAACCTGCATTCGGTGTTCAATAAAGGCACGATTGAGTTCCGGCTGTTCAACTCGGACATACAGCACGCGGGGAAGGTCAGGGCGTACGTCACGTTATGCCTCGCGATTACGGCGCAGGCGCTGAACCAGACCTGCGCGAGCCGCCGCAAAACGCAGTCGACGAACGAGAAGTACACGTTCCGGACATGGCTTTTGCGGCTCGGCCTGATCGGCGACGAGTTCAAGGCGGTGCGCCAGCACTTGCTGGAAAACCTCGACGGCTGCATCGCGTGGAAGGACCCGGCACAAGCGGAGGCGCAGCGCGAACGGCTGCGGAAAGCGCGCGAGCCGCCGCAAACGCGGCAGCCAATTACAATGACGATGTAAGGGAGAAAAACATTTGAAGACAAGGAACAAAAAACGGTTGTACATTGCCTACGGGAGCAATCTCAATTTAGAGCAGATGGCGCTGAGATGCCCTACCGCGAAGCCCGTGGGCGCGGGAAAAATCGAAGGTTACGCACTCGTGTTCCGGGGCGGCGTGGCGAACATCGAGCCGAGCGAAACCTCGGACGTACCAGCGCTTGTGTGGGACATCCGGCCGGACGACGAAGCCGCGCTCGACCGTTACGAGGGCTATCCGACGCTGTACATCAAACGGGATATTGAGGTTGAGACGGATAGGGAGATCGTCACTGCTATGGCGTATGTGATGGCGCGCGGGATTGCGCCGGCTATGCCGTCGCGGGCATATTACGAGACCATACGGCGGGGGTACGAGGACGCGGGATTCGACGAAACCGTCCTGGAAGACGCGCTTGATCTCACGGAGCGGCTGATGGCGCAGGAATGGGATCAGAAGCGGGGCGGAATGGAATGGGGGTGGTAAGCGTATGACGGCGGCAATCGCGAAAACGGCGGCGGCGATCCTCAGCGACAGGAAAGCCCGCAAGAAGCTCGGCTGGCTCATCGCTGCGGTGTTCTCTCCGCTCCTGCTCCTCATCGCGGTAATCTGTGCGCTCGCGCTGGGCGGCGCGAGGACGAACGCGAACGTGGTTGACCTCTGCTGGCACGGCGGCGCGCTGCCGGGCGATATATCCGACGAGTACCGCGTGAGGATAATCGATACCCGCGAGGCGTTCCGTGAAATCGACGCGGCGGCCGCCGCGCTGACAGCGGGCGGCAAGTCCGCGGACGCGAACGAGGTCAAGGCGGTATATTTTACGCTGTTTTTCGGCGCGGAAAACGGAGCCGCCACAATGGTTGACGCCGCCGCTTTTACGGAGTGTTTCGCGGACGCGGATATGGAAACGGCGTATGCCAATCTCGCGGAGACGCTCGGCATAACAGTCGCTGACGGCGACAAAGCGAATATATGGCAGCTCCTCGCCCGCGTCCGGAGCGGCGGCGACTCGTTTTCCGGAGGGTATGAGCGCGGCGGGGACAAGGATACCGAGCTTGACGTATCCGGCTTCGTGGACCCCGCCGTGAAGAACAATCTCGACCTCGTGGCCTTCGTCACGAGCGCGTGGGAGAACGGCTGGGGCTATGTCTGGGGCACGTTCGGCGGCGTCCTGACCGGGTCCGCGCTTGAATCCAAGCTGGAGCAGTACCCGGACGAGGTGGGCGGTTACGAGGACTTCATACGTTCAAACTGGCTGGGCGGCAGAACAGCCGACTGCGTGGGGCTGATCAAAGCCTACGGCTGGTACGACCCGATATCGCGGTCAATACGTTACAATACCTCGGCGTTCCCGGACGTGGGCGCGAACGCGATGAAAGCGGGCGCGGCGGCCGGAGGCGAAATCGCGTCGATGCCCGATGTTCCGGGACTCGCCGTGTGGCACAAAGGGCATATCGGCGTATACGTCGGAAACGGCGAGGTGATCGAGGCAATGGGCACGAAGTACGGCGTGGTCAAGACCAAGCTCTCGGAGCGGAGCTGGACGCATTGGCTTGAAATATCCAATATTACATATCTTGAGAGTTCGCC
>JAISBX010000177.1 GCA_031265965.1 Oscillospiraceae bacterium
ATCGACTTCCATCTCAAGGACTCGATAGGCCGCACGTGGCAGTGCGGCACGATACAGCTCGATTTCCAGATGCCGGAGCGTTTTGAACTCGAGTACACAGGCGCGGACGGCGAGAAGCACCGCCCAACCATGCTGCACACAGCCGCTTTCGGCTCCGTCGAGCGCTTCATCGGCATACTTTTAGAGCACTACGCCGGCGCGCTCCCGCTGTGGATCTCGCCCGTGCAGATCGTCGTGCTGCCGATAACGGAGCGCGCGCACGCGTACGCGCAGGGCGTCGCGGACAGGCTCAATGGCGCGGGGTTCCGTGTGGAAACGGATACGCGCAACGAGAAGATAGGCTACAAGATACGCGAGGCGCAACTACAGAAGATACCGTATATGCTCGTGCTCGGCGACAAGGAGGCCGAGTCCGGCGCCCTGTCCGTGCGCTCGCGTTCGGCAGGCGACCTCGGGGAGATGTCGGTGGACGGGTTTATCGAGATGGCGGAGCGAGAGCGGCGTGATCGGTAAAAAGAAGGGCGGCAACGCCGCCGCTTGGCCCGACTCGACGCCCGGCGAGCCCGTCGCCCCGGCGTTTTTGACGCACGTCGACGGCGGTACGCTCGACTTTGAGATGACGCTGAGCCTGCTCGGCGCATACGG
This sequence comes from Oscillospiraceae bacterium, assembly GCA_031265965.1. Next base: position 646 of record JAISBX010000177.1, read on the forward strand.
CATACCCACGCTGACGCAGTACCCGCGCGAGGGCGTCATAGGGCAGGTGATAGCCGGCTTCCCGGGCGGAGGACTGGACATATACGTCCCCGAGACGCTTCTGGACGAGGCCCGCGACATCCTCGCCGCCGACGCCGTAGAGGACGGCGACGATTAAATCAGGTTGCAGGGTATAAAACAATTTTTCGGATCGATCGGTATGACTTCCTCACACATACATATGATGCCGCCGGGATCCTGTTCTACGGAAGCCCCGCTTAAAACATCAAACTTTCTGATCTCGCGGATGTCAGGATTTGCGGACTTCTTTATTTCCAATGGGTGGATCAAATGGTTCCAATGTGCTTCTCCACCGGATGCGTTACCACGCTACTTCCTTCTGAAGCTCAGTTTTGACTCCGTGCCGTGGATTAGGCGCTTGATGTTTTCGCCGTGGCGCGCTATGACCAGCAGCGCGCTCAGCAGCGCGACGACGAACTCGCGCGGACCGCCGGCGTTGAACAGGAGTATCGACGCGGGATACACCGCCACGCCTATGATCGCGCCGAGCGACACGAATCTGGTCGCCAGGACCACCGCCGCGAACATTCCCCACGCCATGAGCGCCACGCGCCAGTCTATTATCCACAGTATGGTGCCCGCCGCCATGACGCCCTTGCCGCCCGCGAAATTGTACATGGCGGGGAAGCAGTGGCCGAGTATCACGAACAGACCGGAAAATTGCCTGCCGAACAGCATCGACGGGCCTCCGCCCGCGAATCTGTACAGGAGCCACCCGCCGAACAGCACGGGGATGATCGTCTTCGCCGCGTAGATCACGAAGACTAGCGCCGCGCCGGACTTGCCGAAAACGCGGTAAAAATTAGTCAGCCCCGGGTTGCCGCTCCCGAATTTCCTTATATCCTTGCGGTATATGCACATGGACGCGATTATGGCGCCGTTCACACCGCCCAGCACATACGCCGGCAGCGCCATTAACAACAACATCAGATAGAACAAAACAACTCCCCCAGTTTGCGCGGCGTCCCGCCTTTTAGTCTTTACGGATCACTCCCGGTCTTTCGGCCGGATAATGAGCCGCACCGGCGTGCCCTCCAGCCCGAATACCGCCCGTATCCTGTTCTCGATATAGCGCCTGTACGAAAAATGGAAAAGCTCCGCGTCGTTGCAGAAGCACACAAAGGTCGGCGGACGCACGCCGGTCTGCGTCATGTAATATATCTTCAGCCTGCGGCCTTTATCTGTCGGCGGCTGCATACGCGCGACGGCGTCCGCGAGCACATCGTTGAGCATACCTGTCGATACGCGGGTGAGCGCCTGCCCGTTGACATGGTTCACCAGCTCGAAGAGGCGCCCGACGCGCTGTCCCGTCAGCGCCGATATGAACAGCGTCGGCGCGTACGTCATGTACCCGAGTTCCCGGCGGATCATGTCGCGCATCGCGTCCATCGTCCGGCCGTCTTTCTCCACGAGATCCCACTTGTTTACGACGATCACACTCGCCCTTCCCGCCTCGTGCGCCAGACCGGCGACCTTTGTGTCCTGCTCCGTCACGCCCGCCACCGCGTCGATCACGATGAGACACACGTCCGCCCGCTCGACCGCCATCTGCGCGCGCAGCACCGAAAAATACTCCACGCGGCTGTCGACCTTGGTCTTGCGCCTTATGCCCGCCGTGTCTATGAAGACGTATTTGCCCGTATCATTCTCAAAATCCGTGTCCACGGCGTCACGCGTCGTGCCCGCCGTTCCGCTGACGATCGCGCGCCGCTCCCCCAGCAGCGCGTTCACGAGCGACGACTTGCCTACATTGGGCCTGCCGATCACGGCTACCCGCACGGCGTCGTCGCCGTCTGGCGTATCGCGCGGCGGGGGAAAGCTGCGCACGCACGCGTCCAGCAGATCTCCCGTGCCGTGTCCGTGTACCGCCGACACCGCTATCGGATCGCCCAGTCCGAGCGAGCAGAACTCATATATATCGGGATTTTCATAGCCGGTCGAATCCGCCTTGTTCACCGCCAGCACAACGGGCTTTCTCGCCCGTCTCAGCAACTGCGCGACGTCCTGATCGGCGGACATGACGCCTGTCCTGACGTCCGTCACAAACACCACCACGTCCGCGAGCTCGACGGCCAGCATTGCCTGCTCGCGTATGAACAGCGGTATTTCGTCGTCCGTCTCGGGCTCGATGCCGCCGGTATCGGCAAGCGCGAACTCGCGCCCGCTCCACTCCGCCGCGGCATACAGCCTGTCGCGCGTCACTCCCGGCGTATCGTCCACGATCGCCAGCCGGCGTCCCGCTATCTTATTGAAGAGAGTGGATTTGCCCACGTTAGGCCGACCTACAATGGCAATCAACGGCCTGCTCAATCAACACCACCGCCTCTGTTCTTTTCTCTTGGCCCGGACTTCAAAGACCGAGCATCGCGCGGAGCAGCTCCGCCCCGCCCTGCCCGACGGCGCGTACGGGAACGCCCAACCGTCCGGAGAGCTCCGCGAGCGTCACGTCGTCTAGGAACACGTCCTCGCCGCGCCTGAGCATAGCGCGCGGTATGAGAAGCGCGTCCCCGAGCGGTATGCCGGCAAGCTGCGCCGCGATGTCCCCGCCCGTCACGAGACCCGCCACATCGACCGATTCGCCGAAAAAGTCGTTGCGTATCTCATAGACCGCGCAGGGCGCGCCCCCGTATCTCGCCGCCACCGCGTCCGCCAGTTCCCTTATGAACCGTCCCGCCGCGCGGCCCGTGGCGATCGAAAAAACGCGCCCCGGCCTCGTTTCGCCGTCCCGCACGGCGTCAAAAACGCCGCTTTGCATGGCCTCGTCAAATTCGGCCGTCAGGAGCCGCATCATTCCCACGCCGTTTTCGAGCTGCGGATAGTCCTCATAAAAGTCGCCGCCGGGGAGCTCCCGGCCCGCCTTTATGTACAGCTCGTCCGCGCAAAAAACAAAGCGCGAGCCTAGCTCTCTCAAAAAAGCGCCGCCCAACTCCTCCGCGAGCCGCAGCGCCGCGTCGGCGGCGCTCGCGTCGAACGCCCGAAGCTCGGGCAGGCGCTCCCTGTGACGCGTGAGTCCTACGGGCACGACCGATACGCTCGCCACTCCGGGATACAAGCCGGACAGCTCCGTCAGCGTCCTGCGAAGCTCATCCCCGTCGTTTACGCCGGGGCAGCACACAATTTGGCAATTCACGGTGATCCCGCCGCCGGTGAGCGCCCGGAGCTTGTCCATAATTTCGCACGGCACGCCGCTCCCCAGCATATGACCGCGGAGTTCGGGGTCGGTCGAATGTACCGAGACATTGATGGGGCTGACGCGCAGACGGATCATCCGCTCAAGTTCGCCCGCCCGAAGATTTGTGAGCGTGACATAGTTGCCGTGCAAAAAACTCAGACGCGTGTCGTCGTCCTTGTAATACAGCGTGCTGCGCATTCCGGGCGGCAACTGGTCTACAAAGCAAAATACGCACCTGTTGGCGCATGAACGCGAGTCGTCCATCAGCGGATCGTCGAATTCCAGACCGACGTCCGCCCCCTCGGGCTTGCGCAGACGCACCGACTTATACGCACCGTCCCGAGAACGCAGCTCTATGACCAGCCGCGGCTCATACGAGTCGTACATATAGTCGAGCACATCGTTTACCTCGCGCCCGTTTATACGCATAATAACATCGCCGACCGCGATTTTTGTCCGCGAAGCGGGACTGCCCGCTTCAATGGCGCGGACAGTCTTTCCCGGCGACTCGATATTCGGCGCGGCGGCCTGTCTGATCCGCATACTCTAATACGGGGACCGCGCTACGCGTTCGTGACTTCGCGGCCGTTATACGTCCCGCACGCCTTGCACATCTTGTGCGGCAGCCGGTACGCGCCGCATTTGGAGCACTTTACAAGCCCCGGAACCGTCAGCTTCCAGTGCGACGACCGGCGCTTGTCTCTTCGCGCTTTCGATACCTTACCCTTTGGAACAGCCATATTGACACCCCCCGTCAAACATCCTCAATAACCGCCGTCTCAAGAAGCCGACCCAGCACGGCCAACCTTGGATCCGGCTCCCGGACACAGCCGCACGGCCCCTCGTTGAGATCCTTCCCGCAGACTCCGCACAGGCCCTTGCAATCCTCCGCGCACAGAAGCTTGAAGTCCGAATTTAAGATGAACTCCGTAACGACGATATCATCTATATCGACGCGGTCGCCGCTGACGACGTACCTGTCGGTATCCTCCCGACCTCCGTCCTCCTCGCGCGCGAGCACGACAGATATGTGTCTGTGCAGCGGCATGTCGAATTCTCTGAGACAGCGCGCGCAAACGCACCGCGCCATAGCTCTCGCGTCCGCCGTGAGCGTGAGCAGCCCGGCGCTGTATCTGACGGTTCCCGACACACGCGGCCCGGCGGCAATCGCCGCCACGGACTCCGATATGAGCTCCGACAGATCCGGCTCGTAATCAAACGGTACCGTCCCCCCCGAGGACGAGAGCAGCGCGCGTAAATCCAGAACCATACAACATACCTCGCACAGTGTCTGACTATTATATTTCAGCGCGTATGCGTTTGTCAATAG
>JAISBX010000166.1 GCA_031265965.1 Oscillospiraceae bacterium
GAGCGGCAGTTGTGCCGCGTGTGCGGCGACGCGCTGAGCCTGTACGGCGAGGTCGTCACGTTTACGGCGCTGTGCTCGAAGGTGTTCGCGGAGACGGGCGGGGCGGACGAGTTTCTTGACGACGGGGCGCTCATATTGGCGATGTGGAGGGCCTTTGAGAGCGTGCGCCCGAAGCTGCGGGCATACGCCGGCGTCGGCAGGGGGACGGATTTTTTGGAGCGGCTGCTCGCGTCCGCGAGGGAGTTCAAGAGCGCCGGGATAACGCCGGAGGCGCTGGGCGGCGCCGCGCGCGGGGCGTCGGACGCGCTGAGCGACAAGCTGCTGGATCTGTCGCTCATATTGGGCGCTTACGGCGGCGCGCTCGGCGGGGGGCGCGACCCGGCGGACAAGCTGACAATGCTGGCGGAGCTCATTCCCGGCTGTAAATGCGTCGCGGATACGCACATATATATCGACGGCTTCTCCGACTTTACCGCGCAGGAGCTCGCCGTGATAAAATCGCTGCTCGTGAGGTGCGGACGCATGACGGTCTGCCTGACGTGCGGCGACCTGCTGGACGACGAGGAGGTGTTCGAGCTCCCGCGCTCGACCGCTATGAGGCTCATACGTCTCGCGGACAGCGAGGGCGCCCGCTGCGATATGCTCCGTACGGAGAGCGGCGGCGGGGACGGGCGCGCCGCCGCTCTGCGGTATATGGAACGGCATATGTTCTCGCCGGACGGCGGGCGCTTCGACGGGGACGCCGGCGGCGCCGTCGCGCTGTACGGAGGACTCGCGCCGTACGCCGAGTGCGAGCTCGCGGCCGCCGAGACGCTGCGCCTCGTGCGCGCGGGCTGCCGCTGGCGCGACATAGCGGTGATCCCGTGCGACGAGAACGGCTATGTGCCGCTGTGCGAGAGCGTGTTCGAGCGGTACGGTATACCGCTGTTTACCGAGGGTAGGAAAGACTTACTGCAAAAGCCTCCGGTGGCGCTGATCATCGCCGCGCTCGAGGCCGTGGCGGGCGACTGGGAGTACACGCGCGTGTTCCGCTACCTCAAGACGGGATTGACCGGGCTGTCGTTGGAGGAGTGCTGCGAGCTGGAAAATTACGTGCTTACGTGGGAGATAAGGCGGGGGCGGAAAATGTGGACGCGCGGCGAGCCGTGGACGCTGCCCGTATCGGGCTACGGGCGCGAGGCGGACGGCGACGCGGACAGGCTGGAGCGCATAGACGGCATACGCAGGCGCGTTGCGGCGCCGCTCGCTGAACTGGAGGAGGCCGTGCGCGGCGTATCGGCGTGCGGCGGGAAGCTGGAGGCGCTGCTGGCGTTTCTGGAGCGCATAGGACTGCCGGACAAGCTGGGCGAGAAGGCGGCGGAGCTCGCGGGACGCGGAGAGCTGCGGGCGGCCGAGGAATATACGCGGATATGGGAGACGATAGTACGCGTGTGCGAGCAGTTCGAGCGGATACTCGGGCGTTTTGAGACGGACGGAGGGGAGTTCGCGCGCCTGTTCGCGCTGGCGGTATCGCGGTACGACATCGAGGTAATACCGGTATCGCTCGACCGCGTGACGCTCGGAGGCATGGCGAGGAGCAGGAGAAGGGACGTCAAGTGCCTCATCGTGCTGGGCGCTTCGGACGATATGCTGCCGCGCGCGGCGGACGCCGGTGGAGTGCTGTCGGACGGCGAACGCGGCGAGCTGGCGTCCATGGGCTTCGACACGTGCGAGACGGCTCACGCGCGCATATCGCGCGAACTGAACGTGATCTACTCGTCGCTCACGCTGCCGTCGAGCCGGCTCGTGGTCACGTGCCCCGCCTCGGACGGCGGCTCGCCGTCGTTCGTAATGACGCGGCTTTCGGAGATGTTCGGGCTTCCGATTTTGAAGTCCGGCGAGGAAGACAGGCTGTCCGAGGCGCCGGAGCCCTGCTTCGAGCTGGCCGCGATGTCGGAGTCGATGCCGGACAGCGTGAAGGCGGCGGCCCGCGCGTATTTCGCCGGTACGCCGGAGCTCGGGCGCCTGCTCGAAGGGGCCGCGTACGCGGACGCGGCAAAGCGAGAGAAGCTGTCGCGCGAGCGCGCGGGGCTGATATACGGCGGCGAGCTGCGCCTGTCGGCGTCGCGCGTCGACAGCTTCAACTCGTGCAGATTCGCTTTCTTCATGGAGCGAGGGCTGCGCGCCGGGACGCGCGGACGCGCGGAGCTCGACGCGCCGGCGGCAGGTACGTTCCTGCACTACATTTTGGAGCACACGACGCGCGAGATCATGGCGTCGGGCGGCTTCGGGAACGCCGACGGAGATATGTGCGCGGTGCTCGCCGCGCGGTACGCGGACGAATACGCCAAGCGCGAGCTGCGCGGGTTTGGCGATAAGCCGGGCCGGTTCAGATATATGTACGGGCGTCTGGCGGCCGAGGCCGGACGGATAGCCGCCGACATGGCGGAGGAGCTCAAGCGCTCGGATTTCACGCCGGTCGAATTTGAGTACAAATTCTCGAGCCGGATAGAACGCGGCGGGAGCGGGTTTGAGCTGAGCGGACTTATCGACCGCTTGGACTCCTGGAGCGTCGGAGACATGCGCTATGTGCGCGTTATCGACTATAAAACAGGCAGCAAGTCGTTCGACCTGTCGGACGTGAGGTACGGACTTAACGCGCAACTGCTGATCTACCTGTCCGCGTTGCGTAAGAGCGGAGCGGACGCCCGCGGCGCGATCCCGGCCGGTATGCTGTATGTGCCCGCGCGGGAGGTCATTCTGGACGCCGACCGGAACACGCCGGACGCTCAGCTGCAAAAGCTCAGGGCGGAAAAACTGAAGCGCTCCGGCGTGCTTCTAAACGATCCGGACGTCCTGCGGGCGATGGAGCCGGGCGACGCCAACACATATCTGCCGGTGACGCGCAAGAGCGACGGCGTGTACGCGGGCGGCGCGCTCATCACCGCGAGTCAGTTTGAACGGCTGCTCGCGTACGTCGACGGCGTGCTCGAACGCGTCGCGGCGGAAATAGCGGACGGCGAGATCGCGCCGAACCCGTATTCAAAGGGCGGCAAGAGCCCGTGCGATTACTGCGATTACGCGTCGGCGTGCGGCTTCGACGAGCGCGGCGGCGACGTGAGGCGGCGCTTGGAGAGACTGGGCGGCGACGCGTTTTGGGCGCTGCTGGAGGACGCGACATGAGCGGCGCGGCGGTTTTCGCGCCCACTAACCAGCAGCGGGACGCCATCGGGCTGCGGGGAGGCGCACTGCTCGTGTCGGCGGCGGCGGGGTCGGGCAAGACGCGCGTGCTCGTTGAGCGGCTGCTTGCCTATGTGACCGACCCGGAGGAAGAATACAATATAGACGATTTCCTCGTCATTACGTATACGCGCGCGGCGGCGGGCGAGCTGCGCAGCCGAATACAAGGCGAGCTCGCGTTAAGGCGTTCCCGCGAGCCAGATAACGCGAGGCTGAGGCGGCAGGCGACGCTCTGTTACCGCGCGCCGATAAGCACCATACACAGCTTTTGCGCGGAGCTGCTGAGGGAGAACGCGCACAGGCTGGGGCTGGCGCCGGATTTCCGCGTGGCGGACGAGACAGAGTGTACGCTGCTAAAGGCACAAGCGCTCGACGACCTGTTTGACAGCCGCTGCGACAATGTGTCCGACGGCGCGGAGAGCGGCTTCGCGCTGCTTGCCGACATGTTTTTTACAGGGCGCGGCGACCGGAGGCTGCGCGATATAGTCCTCGACGTGTACTCGCGGCTTCAGAGCCACCCATATCCCGACAGGTGGGTCGCGGCTCAGTTAGATAGAATTAACTTCGGGAATGTGAGCGACGCGGCGGAAACGGTTTGGGGCGAGGCCGTTATGGACGACGCGCGGCGCGCGGCGCGGCACTGGCTGGGCGTCATGCGCG
>JAISBX010000185.1 GCA_031265965.1 Oscillospiraceae bacterium
TCGCGGTTGCTGCGGGACAAACCGCCAGAGCTGGAGCTTGTAATAACAGGCCACAGCCCCATAGACTGGGTGACGCAGTCCGCCGACTACGTGACGCAGATGACAAAGATAAAGCACCCCTACGACCGCGGCGTTATGGGAAGGCTGGGCATAGAGTTTTAGGGGTCGCACTTTGGTCCGTATCTGTAAAAAACACTTGCAATATCTCCCAACTCATGTTAAAATCCCTTTGTGAGGCCGCAAAACAGGCCGCAGCGGTCGTGACAGTGCGCCAACACTGGCACGACGAATGTAGGGAACCACGTTAAGCAACCACCTACAGACACGGGAAAACCCCGTCGCCGCATGGACAGTATAGGCGAAACACGCGCCGTTTTCAAGCTGTTTTAGGTTACCGACGGGAGGCTCGTGCAGCACTGGATACATATTGATAAGCCGTTACGCCTTATGAATGACCGGGCGTATTGGCGGGGCATCGTCACTGCGGATGTGTATATTCAGGCGCGTAGGTGATTCGGGCAAGCAGCCCGGGTTCCTCTGCGCGCCTTTTGCGCGGCCTCCCGATGTAAAATAAAACTAGGAGGAACCTCTGAATGAAAAAACGCGTTTTCACCCTCGCCCTTGCGCTCGCCGTAATCATAACGGCTTGCTCCGGTTGTTCCGGCGGTTCGCCGAATTCCACGCCGAAAACTACGCCGACATCTACATACAAGTCGCCGATATATTCGCCTGTAGCTCCGACGCCGTCACCCGCGGCCACGGGCGCGCAGTCTACCATCGGGAGCTATGAGGGGAAAAGCGGCGCCAGATATATCGGGATGCTCAATTCGGACGGCGTCGCCGACGGAATGGTCGTCAGGTTTTCCGCCGGAGAGTTTGAGGGCGATTTTTACGTAGGCGAATTTCATGACGGCAATTACGATGGCATGGGCGTCTACATCTGGGCGGAGGGGCACAAGTATTTGGGCCGATATGAGAACGGCGACAGGCAGGGCGCCGGCATAACGCTCAACGCGGACGGCAGCATACGGCAAACCTCCGACGGTAAAAAAATGGTCGGGAACTGGGACAAGGATAAATTCTCGGCGGAGACTAGAACTAACGACGACGGCAGCTATGGCAGTGAGGACACCTTCCTGATAAAATACGAGGAGGAAGATAAGCGCTGGGAGGTTCAGCGAAAGTTAGGAGAACTGGTGTTGGTATACGATAATGGCGGTATATTAGTAACATGCAATGCGGGGTGGGTGACTGTAATGGGGATTTCACGGCAGGTAGGGATAGGTACTGACCGTACTCCTATTCGCGGCAGTTATTATGAGGTTTATGATTTTGACGGCAATTTCATTGAAACTAGGCAACTATGATGACTGAACGGCGATACGGCTTGGAGTTGCGCTTTGTGCAGCGTACAGGTACTTGAAAAGTTATAAATTCCGGTAACTTGTTGACGGTTGCCTTACCCTGCGTCGCGCCCAAAGCAACACCGTTGCCGCGCACAGCGGGACGCAGATATACAGACCGTTTGGCGCTTTGCTTACACAACACTAGGCAGCCATAAGAAAGTTCTAGCGTGGTCGGACGTCTACGCGGGCACTGATGTGTACGGTTACGATAAGACAGGCATTTCCCGCAACGACTTCAACGCGCGCGCCGTTGTGCCGGATTACTACAACAAGGGTTAATAACGTGTCTGCGGGATCAGCGCGTTAGCAGCGGTCACCCCTCCCCGCGTCTCTCCATCGTCAGTTGGGCGCGGAAGACAGTGGCGGCGGTGGAGGGGTTGGCGCCTTCGATGTATACCGCGCCGGGGGCGTCCTTTACCGCGGCGCGGCGAAGGGTTATTGTTTCGCCGGCGTGGGACTCGCTCACGTAGCCGAGCTCTATCGACTTTACCGCGTGTTCCCTGTGGTACTCAAGCGGCAGAGCGTCCATTGCGAAATCGACGTAGCGCGCGTTGTTTACGTGCCCGTTTACGTCGACGTCGCTGTAGCCTATCGCGCGCTCGTACGCATCGGTCAGGTTCTCCGGCGCGCGTATGCGACCCAGCTTGCCCTCTATCGCGCGCGGCATATCGAAATCCTGCTCATGGAAGCCGAAGTCGGCCGCCGACAGCATGGCGCGCGTATCTACGTCGAGCACCACCCATTTTGTGACGGCGGACGCGAGCCGCCGCCCGTCCTCTCCCCAGACGATAAAATCGCGCTCAAACGTCGCCCTGCTGTGGCTGCGGTTCCATGTCTCGACGACTATCCTGTCGCCCCACATCGCCGGACGCGCTATGTCCACGCGTACGCGCGTAAGTATCCACGCGGCGTTGAAGCGCTCGCGCATGAGCGTGAAACCAAATCCGAGCTCCTCCGACGCCGGACCCGCGGCCTCTTGTATCATGCCGAACAGCGAACTCAGTTTCAGCTCGCGCAAAAAATCAGTGTTTATGAACTCCACGTCAAAGCTTTTTTTGTATCCGGGTATATCCACTGCTAAATCCTCCCCAGCGCGTCAAAGCTTCTCCTCACGTCGCCCGAGAAGTAGAGCGAGCCGAGAGCGCACACTATGCCGCGCCCGCCTATGCCGCCCGCGCGCCGGATAGCCAACGCGACGGCCTCGCCCACGCTCCCGCACGGCGTCGCCGGCGCTCCGTGCAAACGCAAGCGCGCGGCGAGCGTCGAAGCGTCCATCGCGCGCGGATTGTCCGGGCGCGCCGTGATGAATTCGCTCGCCAGAGGCGCTATTTTTTCCGCCATCGCGTCCACATCCTTGTCGGCCATCACTCCCGCGACGAACACGATCTTTTGTCCCGCGAACAGAGCTTTCAGGCTCTCCGCCGTCGCCTCCATGCCCTGTACGTTGTGCGCGCCGTCCAGTATGAACACGGGGGCGCGGCACAGCACCTCAAAGCGCCCCGGCCAACGCACGCCCCGCAGCCCCTCCAGCACGTCTCCGTCGGATATGGCAAAGCCGCGCTCGCGCAGGCACTCGAGCGCGGTGATCGCGAGCGCCGCGTTCCTCGGCTGATACGTGCCTATGAGCGGCATTTCAATATTTTTTAAGCGCCCGAAATCGAAGCGGATGGCGTCCAGATCTGCGCCGCCCAGCGTCAGGCGCGTAAAATCGACCTTGCGCAGCTCGGCGCCGACGGCTCGGGCCCGCTCCTCAAATACCGCGTCCGCCTCCCTCTGCCCGCCGTAGACGGCGACAAGGCCGCCGGACTTGATTATCCCGGCCTTTGCCGACGCTATCTCGGCGAGCGACGAGCCAAGCTCCGCGGTGTGGTCATACCCTATGGCCGTTATGACCGCGACCTCCGGCGTCTCGATTACGTTCGTCGAGTCGAGCTCGCCGCCCATGCCCGCTTCCAGCACGACGACGTCGCATTTTTTAAGGAGAAAGAACTCCATGGCGAGCGCCGTTATGAGTTCAAATTCCGTCGGGGAGTCGTCCATGGCGTCGGCAAACGGCTGTATTTTGTCCGTCAGCGCTTCAAGCTCCGCGTCGGTTATCTGCACGCCGTCCGCCTGCATCCGCTCGTTTATTACGAGCAGGTGCGGCGAGGTGTACAGCCCCGTCACGTATCCCGCGCGCGTGAGCGCCGCCTGAATGCAGGCGCACACGCTCCCCTTCCCGTTAGTTCCGGCTACATGAACGAATTTCAGCTTTTTTTCGGGATTCCCGAGCGCCGCCAAAAGCGCGCGCGTCCGCCCAAGCCCGGGCTTGCTGCCCTGCCACTTGACGCTGTGAATATACTCAAGCGCCGCTTCAATGCCCATCGGTCAATAATTACAGCTCCAAGTACGAGTCTGCGTACAGCGTGTTGTTGCGGATGATGTCGCACGAGCGGATGGTCTCCATCAGGCGCAGGTCGCACGGGTTGACTATGGCGGAGGTGAGGCCCATGCAGACGGACATGGCCACCATGGCGCTGTCCATTATCGGCCTTATGTGCTTTGGCATCATGTTCGACACGTTCGACAGGCCGCCCGTGGACTTCAGGCCCATGTCGGTCAGCATCCTGATGAATTCGAGCATCTC